>NZ_JBHJRC010000099.1:0-26934 GCF_042261735.1 Kitasatospora sp. NPDC056327
ATAAGAGACAGTCCTTCCACAGCGCCGCGACCAGCTCCGCCGCCGGACCGCCGCGCGCCGCCCGGTGCCCCGTGCCCGCCCACAGGTGCATCGCCCCGGTGTCGCAGCGCCGGGCCGCCGCCGCGCGCAGCGGCTGGGTCAGGTGGTGCACCTCCGGGTAGGCGGCGGGCGCGTACGGCCCGAACCGGTCGATGAACGCGTTGCGCAGGCCCCGCGCCGGGCGGCCGGTGAACGCCCTGGTCACCGCCGTCCCCCCGAACTCCGTCAGGGCCGCCCGGTGCGCCGCCGACGTGCCCGCCTCGTCGGCGCGCAGCAGCGCCGTGCCGATCTGCACCGCCACCGCCCCGGCCCGCAGCGCGGCGGCCACCGCCGGGCCGTCCGACAGCCCGCCGGCCGCCACCAGCGGCAGCCCGGTCACCGCCCGCACCGAGGCGAGCAGTCCGGGCAGCGGCTCCTCCCCCGGACGGTCGGCCACCCCGTGGGTGGCCCGGTGCCCGCCGGCCTCCGGCCCCTGCACGCACAGCGCGTCCATCCCGGCGGCCTCGGCGCGGCGTGCCTCCTGCGGCGTCGTCACGGTGCCCACCTGGAACGTCCCCACCGCCCGCAGCGCCTCCGCCTCCCCGGCGGAGGGCAGTCCGAAGGTGTACGAGACCACCGGGACGGGCGCCTCCAGCAGCGCGGCGATCTTGGCGTCCCAGTCGTCCCGGTCCGGCGCGATCTCCTCCGGCAGGGTGACGCCGTGCGCGTCGGCCTCGGGCCGCAGCCGCTCCCGGTAGGCCGCGACGGCCTCCGGATCGCCCGGCCCGGCCGGGACGAAGAGGTTCACGCCGAACGGACGGGCCGTCAGCTCCCGGGCGCGGCCGATCTGTTCGAGCATGCCGGCGGCACTGCGGTACCCCGCGGCGAGGAACCCGAGCCCGCCCGCCCCGTTCACGGCGGCGACCAGCTCCGGCGTCGACGCCCCGCCGGCCATCGGCGCGGCGATCACGGGCACCGCGAGTTCGTCGAGTCGCACGGCCATCCGGGGATCCTCCACTCACAGGGCGCACGGGGTGTTCGGGCGTGCCGCCCACCCTACGCCCGCCCGTGCGCGCCTCGGCCGGCCCACCGTCCCGCCCGCACCGGGCGCACACCGGGAGCGCGCACCGGGACCGCACCCCGGGATCAGCCCCCGCGCCGGATCAGCCCCCGCCCGCGCGCCTCCCGCACCGCCGCCGTGCGCGACTCCACGCCCAGCTTCGTGTAGATGTGCACCAGGTGGGACTTCACCGTCGCCTGGCTGAGGTGCAGCCGTTGGCTGATCGCCTGGTTGGTGAGCCCGTCCGCGACCAGCCCCAGCACCTCCGTCTCCCGCACGCTCAGCGCCGCCGCGGGCGCCCGCATCCGCTCCAGCAGCCGGTCCGCCACCGTCGGCGCCAGCGCCGTCCGCCCCGCCGCCGCCGACCGCACGGCCCGGGCCAGCTCCTCCGGCGGCGCGTCCTTCAGCAGGTACCCGGTGGCCCCCGCCTCCAGGGCCGGCAGGGTGTCCGCGTCGGTGTCGTACGTGGTCACCACCAGCACCCGCGGTGCGCCCGGGCCCCGCGCGGTGATCGCGGCGGTGGCCTGGGCGCCGTTCATCGCCGAGCCCGCGCCGAACTGCAGGTCCATCAGCACCACGTCGATCCCGGGCTCCGCCGCCAGCTCGACGGCCCTCTCCGCGGTCGCCGCCTCCGCGACGATCACGAAGTCCGGCTCGCTCTCCAGGACGGCCCGCAGCCCGGCCCGGACCACCGGGTGGTCGTCGGCGAGCAGCAGCCCGATCACACCGCCGGTCACGAGGACCCCTCCTTCGCGTCGTCCCGCCGGCCCGGGCCGGCCGCTCCACCGGGCGCGGCATCAGGATCCGGCACCGGCAGCAGCACGGCGAGCGCCGTCCCCTCCCCCGGCGCGGACTCCACCGCGAGGGTCCCGCCCAGCGCCCGCGCCCGGGCCCGCATCGACGGCAGCCCGAACCCCCCGTCCGGGCCCGGCCCGGTCCCCGCCGCGCCCGCCGCGGCGCCCGGCTCGAACCCCACCCCGTCGTCCACCACGTCCAGCGCCACCTCCCCCGCCATGAAGCTGAGCGTCACCTCCGCGTGCGTCGCCGCCGCGTGCCGGACCGTGTTGCCGAGCGCCGACTGCGCGATCCGCAGCAGCGCCACCTCGTGCGGCACCGGCAGCCGGACCCGCTCCCCGGAGACGTGCAGCCGCACCGTCAGCCCGCCGCGCGCCGTCGTCGTCGCGCACAGCCGCTCCAGCGCCACCGGCAGGGTGTCGCTCTCCAGTGCCGGCGGGGTGAGCGCGCGCACGAAACGGCGGGCCTCGTCGAGGTTGTCCTGCGCCGCCTGCCGGGCCTGTTCGACGTACTCGGCGGCGGCCCCGGTCCGTTCCGGCAGGGCCCGCTGGGCGGCCCGCAGCAGCAACTGGATGCTGGTGAGGCTCTGCGCGAGGGTGTCGTGGATCTCCCGGGCCAGCCGCTCCCGCTCGGCGAGGACGCCGGCCGCGTGGTGGGCGGTGGCGAGGTCGGCGCGCGCCGCGGTGAGCTCGTCGATGAGGCGGCGCCGCTCCTCGCTCTCCCGGTAGAGCGCCTGGTAGCCGAGAACGGTCGCGACCGCGACGGCGCCGCCCAGCAGCGGCCCGATCGCGGCGGCCGCGCTGACCGTGTGCTGGTGCGCGGAGTAGGCGGCGATCGAGGCGGCGGCGGTGAGCCCGACGGCCACCAGCCCGCTGCGCCGGCCGAGCAGGTGCAGCTCCAGGAAGTACAGCGGGAAGGCCAGCCAGACGCCGTCCTGGGTGGCGACCAGCACGCCCGCCCAGGTGACGCCGAGCAGCGCGAGCCAGAGCCCGGCGGCCCGCCGGGAGCGGCCGACCGCACCGATCAGCGGACCGGCCGTGTAGACGGCGGCCATCGCGGTGGCGGCGGCCGTCACGGCCGCCGGGTCGCCGCCCCGGCCCGCCAGGGCCCGGACGACGGCGAGCGCCAGCAGGCCCGCCACGAGCAGGTGCAGGCAGACCTGGAGGACGCGGGCGACGGGGGTGGTTCGAGGTCGATCGGTCGCCATCCGTCCAGCGTAGGGTCCCGCGCCGCCGAGCGGCATCAATCAAAAGGTTGAACTCCGGATCTGCCCTTCGATGCCACGGATCCAATCCCCGGTGCGATGCCCGGCCGGCCCCGCTCGCGGCAGTCTCGTCAGTGTCGCAGTGGACCGAGCGGAAGGGCAGCCGGTGTTCGTCGCCTGGAGGGATCTGGGGTTCGCCAAGGGGCGGTTCGCCCTGATGGGGACCGTCATCGTGCTGATCACGGTGCTGGTCGGCCTGCTGTCGGGCCTGACCGAGGGGCTGGGCCGGCAGAACATCTCCGCGATCACCGGCCTGCCCGCCGACCACCTGGCCTTCGGCCGGCCCGCCGACGGCCAGAAGCTGTCGTTCACCGACTCCCAGGTCACCCCCGAGCAGTGGCGGGGCTGGGCGGGCACCCCGGGCGTCACCGCCGCCCAGCCGCTCGGCATCGCCACCACCAAGGCGGCGGCCGGCCCCCGCACCGCCGCGCTCTCCGTGTTCGGCGTCCCCGACGGCTCCGCCCTCGCCCCCCGGGGCACCGAGCTCGCCCCGGGCCGGGCGGTGCTGTCCACGACGGCCGCGAAGGAACTCGGCGGGCTCCGCGAGGGCGACGCCTTCACCGTGGCCGGCCGGCCCCTCACGGTCGCGGCGGTGGCCGGCGACGCCTTCCACAGTCACACCCCGGTGGTCTGGACCACCCTCGGCGACTGGCAGCAGGCCGCCCCCGGCGGCACCGGCCACGCCACCGTCGTCGCGCTCACCACCGCGAAGGGCGCCGACCTGGCCGCCGCCGACGCCGCGCTCGGCACCGAGACCCGCGGCCGCGACGACGCGCTCGCCGCGATCGGCTCCTACACCTCCGAGAACGGCTCGCTGCAGCTGATGCGCGGCTTCCTGTTCGCCATCTCCGCGCTGGTGATCGGCGCCTTCTTCACGGTCTGGACGATCCAGCGCAGCGGCGACATCGCCGTGCTGAAGGCGCTCGGCGCCTCCACCCGCTACCTGCTGCGCGACGCGCTGGGCCAGGCCGTCGTCCTGCTGCTGCTCGGCACCGCGCTCGGCACCGCCGTCGCCGTCGGCCTCGGCGCGCTGATCGGCTCGGCCGTCCCGTTCGTCCTGGACGCCCCGACCGTCCTGGTGCCCGCCGCCGTGATGATCGCGCTCGGCGCGGTCGGCGCGGCCCTGTCGGTGCGCCGCATCACCTCCGTCGACCCGCTGACCGCCCTGGGGAGCGCCCGATGACCCTCCACCTCGACCGCATCACCCTGACCTACCCGGACGGCGACGGCCGGCTGACCGCCCTGGACGACGTCTCGCTCACCGTCCCCGCGGGCACCGTCACCGCGGTGGTCGGCCCCTCCGGCTCGGGCAAGTCCAGCCTGTTGGCGGTCGCCGCCACGCTGATCGCCCCGGACTCCGGGCGGGTGGTGGTGGACGGCACGGACACCACCCGGCTGGACCGCGCCGGGCTGACGGCGCTGCGCCGCGACCGGATCGGGATCGTCTTCCAGCAGCCCAACCTGCTGCCCTCGCTCACCGCCGCCGAACAGCTCCAGGTGATGGCCCACCTGGACGGCCGCTCCCCGCGCGCCGCGCTGCCCCGGGCGCTGGACCTGCTGGCCGCCGTGGGCCTGCGCGAGCTGGCGGGCCGCCGCCCGCACCAGCTCTCCGGCGGTCAGCGCCAGCGCGTCAACATCGCCCGCGCGCTGATGAACGACCCCACCGTCCTGCTGGTCGACGAGCCCACCAGCGCCCTCGACCACGAACGCGGCACCGCCGTCCTGGACCTGCTCACCACCCTCACCCGCCGGCGCGCCACCGCCACCGTCCTGGTCACCCACGACCGCACCCACCTGACGTCCGTCGACCGGATCGCCGAGGTCCACGACGGCCGCCTGACCACCCCGGCGACGCTGTGACCGCTCCCCGGCGGCCGGCACGTCAGCCACCGGGAGCGCCACCGGCGCCCCGACGGATCCGGGCAGCGCGAACGTCTGCCCGGGGTGGTGCACGGCGTGCACCCGGTACTCGCCGTTCTGCGGACCGGTCGGCACCATGACCCGCCGGCCGGTCCGGTCGACGACGACGCACACCGGGACACCGGCCGGGGCGTAGGCGGCGGGCTTCCGCCTCGGGTCGCCGCCGAGGGTGGAGGAGGAGTGGGTTCCCCCAGGGCTTGTCCGACGGTTCCCGCCGCGCGAACGGTCGGACAAGCCCTAGAGATCGTCTTCAAAGCTGATCAAGTGATGAGGGATCATGTCGGCCATGGTGCGTCGTCATGAACTCTCGGATGCCGAGTGGGCTGTGCTGTCCCGATTCCTGCCGGCTTCGGGAGTGGCGGGTCGTCCGCGGTCGGACGACCGGCTGGTGCTGAACGGGATCGTGTGGAAGCTGCGGACCGGCACGTCCTGGCGGGACGTGCCGGAACGCAACGGCTCCTGGCAGACCCTCTACACCCGTTTCCGCAGGTGGGCGCTGGACGGAACGTTCTCCCGGATGCTGCAAGCGATCCAGGCGGAGAAGGATGCGGCCGGCGACATCGACTGGCTGGTCTCCGTCGACTCCACGATCGTGCGCGCCCACCAGCACGCCACCGGCGGCAAAAGGGGGCCCTCGACCGGGACGAAGCGGGTGATCACGCCCTCGGCCGGTCCCGTGGAGGACTGAGCACCAAACTCCACCTGGCCTGCGACGGACGCGGCCGCCCGCTCGGCTTCGTCCTCACGGGCGGCAACACCAACGACTGCACCCGCCTCGAACCCGTCCTGGAATCGATCCGCGTTCCCCGGGTCGGGCCGGGGCGCCCGCGCACCCGGCCCGACCACGTCATCGCCGACAAGGGCTACAGTTCCCGCCGGATCCGCGCCTACCTGCGCAGGCGCGGCATCCCGCACACCATCCCCGAACGCGTCGACCAGGCGCTCGGCCGCCTCAACCGCGGCTCACACGGAGGCCGGCCACCCCGCTTCGACCGCCAGACCTACCGGCTCCGCAACGTCGTCGAACGCTGCTTCAACCGGCTGAAGCAATGGCGTGGCCTGGCCACCCGCTACGACAAGACCCGCGAGTCCTACCAGGCCACCGTCACCATCGCCTCCATCCTGCTCTGGATCTGATCTTTGAAGACGATCTCTAGCGGGCGCGCAGGCGCAGGCCGGTGCGGGACTCCTCCTCCTGCTGCTGCTCCTCCTGGCCCTCCGCCCACAGCGAGCGGACGTGGCCGAGGTGGCGGGTCATGCAGGACTCGGCGGCCGGGCCGTCGCCGGCGATCATCAGGTCGAGCAGCTCCAGGTGCTCCTCCGCCGAGGAGACCAGCTCGCCCCGCTCCGCCAGGCGGTTGAGGCCGTAGAGGCGGGAGCGCTTGCGCAGGTCCCCGACGACCTCGACCAGGCGGGTGTTGCCGGCCAGGCCGAGCAGGTCGAGGTGGAACTGGCGGTCGGCCTCCAGGTAGCCGATGAGGTCCTGCTTGCCCGCCGCGGCGACGATCGCCTCGGCCTGCGGGCGCAGCGCCTCCAGCTGTTCGGCGCTGGCGGTGCGGGCGACCCGGCCGACGGTGGGGACCTCGATGAGGGCGCGGATCTCGGTGAAGTCGTCGAGGTCGCGCTCGGTGAGCTCGGTGACCCGGAAGCCCTTGTTGCGGACGGCCTCGACCAGGCCCTCGCGGGCGAGGTCGAGCATGGCCTCGCGGACGGGGGTGGCGGAGACGCCGAAGTCGGCGGCGAGGGCGGGCGCGGAGTAGACGACGCCGGGGCGCAGCTCGCCGGAGATGAGCGCGGCCCGCAGGGCGTGGGCGACCTGGTCGCGCAGCCGCTCCTGCACGGAGATCAGGGTGCGGGGTTTGAGGTCGGCCATGGTGTTCCTCCGGTGAGTGCAGAACACCAGCGTACAATGTCACGTTACGTTGAGTGTGCAACATTCCGTGATTCGGACGATCCATCAGCGACCGAATGCACCTCCGCACCCGGTCCCCATGGTGGCAGGGCCGCCGCCCGGTGACAACGGCCGGCGGCCCCCCGCTCCCCCCGGGCCCCTCACTCCCCCCTGAACAGCCGGACCAGACCGGTCACACTGGACGCACCGCCCCCGGCCCCGACGCCCCGCCGGAAGACGTCGGCGAGCGCCCGCGGCAGCGCGCCGTCCACCCCGGAGGCCTCGACCGTGTGCAGCACGTGCTCCACGCTCGCGAGCCCCATGGCCAGCCGGTCGACGTCGCCCTCGTGGTTGCCCGCGGCGATCCGGGGCGCGTAGAAGGCGAGGAAGCCCGGCAGCGAGGCGGCCGTCGAGGTGGCGTACGGCAGGAACTCGTCCGCCGGGATCCCGTTGGCCTCGGCGACGGCGGTGGCGTGCAGGTACGCGGTCATCGAGCTCCAGAAGATGTCCATCTGGAGCTGGTAGTACAGCTGGGCCAGCCCGGGGTCGTCGCCGCGGTAGTCCGCGCCGGTGAGGACCTCAAGGGCGGCCCGGTGGCGCCGGAACAGCTCGGCGGGCCCGCTGTAGAAGGTCGACGACTCCGGCCGGCCGATCCCGGAGGGCGGCACCTGCACCCCGCCGGTGAGGTGACCCGCCCCCAGCTCCGCCAGTCGGCGGGCCGCTTCGCGGGCCCGCTCGGGGGTGTCCGAACTGAGGTTGACGACGGTCCGGCCGGCCAGCCGCGGCCCGGCCGTCTCCAGGACGGCGAACACCGCGTCGTAGTCGGTGAGGCTGAGCACGACCAGCTCGTTGGCCGCGACCGCCTCGGCCGCACCTGGCGCGAGAACGGCGCCGCGGGCGACCAGGTCGTCGGCCCGCCCCGCGGACCGGTTCCACAGCGTGACGGCGTACCCGGCGTCGAGGTACGCGCCGGCCATGGCCCGGCCCATCGGACCGAGGCCGATCACGGTGACGGACGGCTTGCTGTTCTCCTGCGGGACGGCAGACATGGGGATCCCCTCCGAAGCGACTAGAACGAACGCTCTATCTAGAAGAGGAAGCTAGCACAGCACTGGAACGAACGCTCTATTCAATTCACCGGCTAGACTTCGCCCCGTGAACGCCGAGACCCCCGCACCGACGACCGGCCCCGGTACCCGCGAGCGGATCGTCCGCGCCACCTCGCGGCTGCTCCAGCGCCAGGGCTTCGAGGGCACCGGCATCAAGCAGATCTCCCGCGAGGCGCAGGCCACCCTCGGCTCCGTCTACCACTTCTTCCCGGGCGGGAAGCAGGAACTGGCCGCCGAGGCGATCCGCCACGGCGACCAGGAGTTCGCCGACCTGCTGCGCGAGGGGCTGGGCAGCACCGACGACCCGGCCCTGGCGATCACCGCCTGCACCCGGCTGCTCGGCGAGGCCCTGCGCGAATCCGACTGGCAGGACGGCTGCCCGATCACCACCACCGCGCTGGAGACGGTCGGCCGGGCCCCGGTCATCGAGCAGGCCGTCGCCGAGGCGTTCGCGCACTGGCGCGCCGTCGTCGAGGAGAAGCTGCACGGCGCGGGCCTGCCCCTCGCCGACGCCCGGGACCTCGCAGCCACCGTCATCAACACCCTGGAGGGCGCCGAACTGGCCGCCCAGATCGCCCGCAGCGAGGAGCCGCTGCACGTCGCCGGCCGCCACCTGGCCCGCCTGGTCGACACCTACCGGCCCGGCCGCTGAGACACGCCGGTGGGCCGGTCAGCCGACCCACCGGCCCACCGGCCCACCGGCCCACCGGCCCACCGGGGACGAAAAAGCGGCCGACGTGGCGGGGGATCCCTTTCCCACCACGTCGGCCGCATCTCCGGCCGGTCACTCCGGCGACGGATCCCGGTCCAGGGCATGGACCCCGGAATCCCGGTCCCGACGCAGCGCCGAGGCGCCGGGACCGTACGTCGCCGTCGGGCCCCGCAGCGGGCCCGGTGACCGACCGGGGCTCAGAGGGCGTCGCGCCGGTGCACCTCGGCCGCGACCGCGAGGTCCTGCCAGGCCATCCCGACGCTCTTGAAGAACCTCGGCCGGTCGGACGGCACCGGCGCCCCGCCGCGCACCAGCTCGGCCAGGTTCCACAGCGGGTCGGCGGCGGTGACACCCGCCATCAGCAGGTCACCGGCCTCCCGCAGCGCGGCGGACCGGGCCTCCACGTAGAGGGCGGACCGGCCGACCAGCACCTCGTCCACCTCCCGCGCGTCCACCTCGTGCGAGCCGACCGCCGCGACCGCCGCGTGGTCGGGCACCAGCGCGCCGTCGAACAGCGGCGTGCGCGCGGTGGTGCAGCAGACCACCAGGTCGGCGTCGGCCACGTCGGCCGGGGTGCCGGCCACCGCGGCCACGCCGCGCGCCAGGGCGTAGCGGACCAGTGCCGCGGCGGGCCGCTCGCTGCGGGCGACCACCGTCACCCGGGTCAGCGGGCGGATGCCGAGCAGCGCGTCCAGGTGCCCGTACGCCTGCGGACCGGCGCCGAACAGCACCAGGTGCCCGGCCCGCGGCACCGCCAGCCGGTCCAGCGCGACGGCGGTCACCGCGGGGGTCCGCAGCGCGGTGAGCGCGATGCCGTCGAGCAGGGCGACCGGCTGCAGCGTCGGACCGTCCAGCAGCAGGTAGCTGCCGGTGATCCGGGGCAGGCCGGCGGCGGGGTTGGCGGGCGCGACCCCGGCGATCTTCACCCCGGCGTACGCGGCCGAGGCGGCCGGCATCATCAGCAGTTCGCCGGCCGGCACGGGCACGGCCGAGCGGGCGGGCGCGGCCTCCGGGTCCAGCCCCTCCAGCAGCACCCGTTCGATCGCCCGGGCCGCCTCGGCGGGGGTCAGCCCGACGGTGCCCGCGGGCAGTACGGCGACCGGGCCCGGCGCGGCGGGCTGGAGCGGCTCAGCCGCCGCGCCGGGCGGTACGGGGGCGGCGGTCCGCAGGTCGCCGCTCACAGCAGGAACCCCGTCCCGAGGGCGTCCTGCGGGTCGAGCAGGAAGCGGTGCTCCCCGGTGCGGTGCGAGGTGCCGGTCACCTCGGTGACCACGCCGTCGCCCCAGGGGTCGCCGCCGGCCAGGACCCGTCCGCCGAAGACGGTCCCGACGATCGACTCGTGCCGCAACCGGGCGCCGGGCGCGAGCCGTCCCTCGGCGGCCAGGATCGCCAGCCGGGCCGAGGTGCCGGAGCCGCACGGCGAACGGTCGATCTGGCCGTCCGCGAAGACGACGACGTTGCGCTGGCCGAGCCCGCCGTCCACGGCGGGGAGCTCGTCGTGCAGGACGACCCCGTAGACGCCCGAGAGCCGCGGGTCCACCGGGTGCTGCACGGCCGGGGCGCCGGCCAGCGCGGCCCGGATCTCCCTCCCGATCGCGGTGAGTTCGGGCAGCTGCCCGAGGCTCACGGAGAGCCCGAGCGCGGCGGCCGGCACCGAGACGTAGCAGGCGCCGGAGTGCGCGACGGCCACCTCGACGGTGCCGCGCGAGGTCTCCACCGGCAGCTTCAGCTCGCTCACCCAGGAGGGCACGTTGCGGAAGGTCACCCCGGTGGTGCGCCCGGCGGCCCGGTGGACCAGCGCGGTGACCCGGCCGGACGGCACGTCGATCCGCACCCGGGCGACGCCGTAGTCGGGCGCCGCGACCAGTCCGGAGTCGACCGCCCAGGCGCCGAGCGCGATGGTGCCGTGACCGCAGGCGGTCGAGTAGCCGTCCTTGTGCCAGAACAGCACGCCGAGGTCGGCCCCGTCGTCGTCCGGCGGCACCAGGAAGCCGCCGTACATCCCGGCGTGGCCGCGCGGCTCGCGGGTGAGCAGCTGCCGGACGTCGTCCAGCGCCCCCGCCCGGGGCGCGGTGGCGGTGCCGCCCGCGCCGATCGCGATGGCCCGGCGCTCGGCGACGCTGTCGCCCGGGATCACCGGCGCGCCGCCGACGACGATCCGGAACGGCTCACCGGCGGTGTGGTAGTCGACGGTGTCCACGTGCAGGCCCCCGGCCCGCGGCGCGTCCGCGCCCGGGTCCCGCCCCGCCATCAGGCGTCCCCGGCCGGCAGCAGCGAGATCGTGCGGCTCTGGGTGTAGAAGTCCAGCGCGGCCCGTCCCTGCTCGCGCGCCCCGTGGCCGGCGCCCTTGGCACCGCCGAACGGCAGGTGGAAGTCGACGCCGCTGGACGGCGCGTTGACCCGGATCATGCCCGCGTCCAGCCGGTCGGCGGCGGTGAGCGCCGCGTCCAGGTTCCGGGTGTGCACCGAGGCGGAGAGCGTGTACGGGGTGTCGTTGGCGATCGCGACGGCCTCGTCCAGGCCGGCCGCCGCGTACAGCACCGCGATCGGACCGAAGAACTCCTCGCGGTGCAGCGGGTGCTCGGCCGGCACGCCGGTGACCAGCGTCGGGGCCAGCCACCAGCCGTCCCGCTCGGGCACCGTGCCCCCGGTCAGCACCTCGGCGCCGGCCTCCCGGGCGGAGTCGACGGCCGCGGTGATGCCGTCCCGGGTGGCCTCGTTGATGACCGGCCCGCAGGCGGTCCCGTCGACCGCGGCGAGCGCCTTGACCAGCGCCTCGCGCAGCGGCTCGTACGCCGCGCCGACGGCGACGACCCGGCTGGTGGCGGTGCACTTCTGCCCCGCGTAGCCGGCGATCGCGCCGGCGAGGTGCGCGGCGGCCTGGTCGAAGTCGGCGTCCGGCAGGACGACCGCCGCGTTCAGCCCGCCGAGTTCGGCCTGGACCGGGATCCCGCGCTCGGTGGCGGTGCGGACCACCTGCCGCCCGACGCCGGTGGAGCCGGTGAAGGACACCACGTCGGCCGCGCCGACCAGCGCGGTGCCCTCGGCCGCGCCGCCGGGCAGCACGGTGAGGACGTCCGCCGGCAGCCCGGCGCCGGCGATCAGCTCGCCCAGCCGCCGCGCGACGCCGATCGCCTCCGAGGAGGGCTTGAGGACGACCGCGTTGCCGACGGCCAGCGCCGGAGCGGCCTTCCAGCTGGGGATCGCCAGCGGGAAGTTCCACGGCGTGATCAGTCCGGCGACCCCGTACGGGCGGCGGCGGGTGAGCAGCAGGCCGGGGCCGGCCGCGGTCTCGTGCACCTCGCCGGAGGCCTCGAACGGCGCCTGGGCGTTGTAGCGCCAGATCGCGACAGTGCGGGCGACCTCGCCGCGCGCCTCCGCGATCGGCTTGCCCACCTCGCGCACGACCAGCTCGGCCAGTTCCTCGGCGTGCGTCTCGATCGCCTCGGCGATCCGGGTGAGCGCGGCCGAGCGGCCGCCCGCGCCGGCGGCGAGCCAGCCGGCCTGCGCGGTGCGGGCGCGGTCGACGGTGGCCAGGACGGCCTCGGCGCCGGGGCGGGGCGCCTCGGCGACGAGGTCCGCGGGGTCGGCGGGGTTGTACGAACGGATCGTCACTGCGGGCAGCCCTTCGGGGGATTCGACAAGGGGTGTCGGGTGTTCGGGGTGGGACGGCGTCAGAGCAGGAAGCCGGCCGGGAACGGGTCGCCGGGGTCGAGGAAGTACTGGGCGGTGCCGGTGAGCCAGGCCCGCCCGGTCACGGTCGGCACGACCGCCGGCCGGCCGCCGACCTCGGTCTCCTCGACCAGGCGCCCGACGAAGGTCGTCCCGATGAAGGAGTCGTTGCGGAAGTCCCGGTCCAGCGGGAGCTCGCCGCGCGCGTGCAGCTGCGCCATCCGGGCCGAGGTGCCGGTGCCGCAGGGCGAGCGGTCGAACCAGCCGGGGTGGATGGCCATCGCGTGCCGGGAGTGCTCGGCGGTGGAGCCGGGGGCGAGCAGCTGGACGTGGTGGCAGCCGTGGATGGACGGGTCCTCCGGGTGCACCGGCCGGTCCGGGCCGGCGTTGATGGCGTCCATCAGGGCCAGGCCCGCGTCCAGGATCTCCTGCTTGCGCTCCCGCTCGAACGGCAGGCCGAACCCGGCGAGCGGCAGGATCGCGTAGAAGTTGCCGCCGTACGCGAGGTCGTAGCGGACGGTGCCGTACCCCGGGACGTCGGCCTCGCGGTCCAGCGCCACCGAGTAGGACGGCACGTTGCGGATGGTGACGGCCTTGGCGGCGCCGTTCTCCACCGCGACGTCGGCGATCACCAGGCCCGCCGGGGTGTCCAGCCGGACGGTGGTGACCGGCTCGACGACCGGCACCATGCCGGTCTCGACCAGCACGGTGGCGACGCCGATGGTGCCGTGGCCGCACATCGGCAGCAGGCCGGAGACCTCGATGTAGAGCACGCCCCAGTCGGCGTCCGGCCTGGTCGGCGGCTGCAGGACGGCGCCGCTCATCGCGGCGTGGCCGCGGGGCTCGTACATCAGCAGGGTCCGGAACCCGTCCAGGTGCTGCTGGAAGTGCGTCCGGCGCTCGGCCATGGTGGCGCCGGGGATCACACCGAACCCTCCGGTGATGACCCGGGTGGGCATGCCCTCGGTGTGCGAGTCGACGGCGTGGAAGACGTGACGGCTGCGCATCAGCTGACGCTCCGTGGAGTGGTGGATGGGTGGGCGGCCCGGCGGCCGGCTGCCCCCGCAGCCGGCCGTCCCGGGCACCGGGACCGCGTGCCGCGGGTCAGGCGAGGCCCTCGGCCAGCGCCTTCTCGGTGGCCGCGCGGACGGCCGCCTCGATCTCCGGGGTCAGCGGCAGGCGCGGCGCCCGGGTCGGACCGCCGGGGCGGCCGGCGATGTCCATGGAGAGCTTGATCGCCTGGACGAACTCGGTCTTGGAGTCCCAGCGCAGCAGCGAGTGCAGGGCCTTGTACAGCGGCAGCGCGGTGTCCAGGTCGTGGGCGACGGCGGCCTTGTACAGCGCGGCGCTAGCCTCCGGCAGCGCGTTCGGGTAGCCGGCGATCCAGCCGACGGCGCCGGCCAGGGCCAGCTCCAGCAGCACGTCGTCGGCGCCGATCAGCAGGTCGAGGCCGGGGGCGAGCTCGGCGATCTCGTACGCCCGGCGGACGTCGCCGCTGAACTCCTTGACCGCGACGATCGAGCCCTCGCCGTGCAGCTCGGCGAGCAGCGACGGGACGAGGTCGACCTTGGTGTCGATCGGGTTGTTGTAGGCGACGATCGGCACGCCGGCCCGGGCGACCTCGGCGTAGTGGCCGCGGACGGCGGCGTGGTCGGCGCGGTAGGCGTTCGGCGGCAGCAGCAGGACGGAGCCGGCGCCCGCCTCGGCGGCCTGCTCGGCCCAGCGGCGGGACTCGGCGCTGCCGTAGGCGGCGACGCCGGGCATCACCCGGGAGCCGTCGCCGGCGGCCTCGACGGCGACCTCGACGACCTTGGCCCGCTCCTCGGCGGTCAGGGTCTGGTACTCGCCGAGCGAGCCGTTGGGGACCACGCCGTCGCAGCCGGACTCGATCAGCCAGTGGACGTGCTCGGCGTAGGCGTCGTAGTCGACGGAGAGGTCCGGGCGCAGCGGAAGCGTGGTGGCGACCATGATGCCGCGCCAGGGCCGGATGCTGTCGTGCGGGGTCTGGGACACAGGTGACTCCTTGGTGAGGTGTGACATTTTATTAGAGGGCGCGCGGCGGTTTCAAGGGTCTCCGCCGGGCGTTTTCGCCCCGGCCCGGCCCGGGCAGCAGACCGGACCGGAGCAGCGGCCGTTCCCGGGCGGGTCGGGCCCGGCCCGGGAACGGCCGGGAACGGGCCACGACCGGAAGGTCAGGCCCGGTCCGCACGGTCCCCGGAACGGGTCCGGGGTCAGTCCCCGTCCCGCCCGGCCGCGAGCTGTCCGAGCGGGACGGGGCAGGAGAAGGGCCGGCTGTCGGCGCGGACCTCGGCCGGTCCGCTGCCGCCGCCCGCCAGGCAGGCCACCGCCGGACCGCACATCCGGCCCTGGCACCAGCCCATCCCGGCCCGGGTCAGCAGCTTGACGGTGCGCGCGTCGCCCGCGCCCAACTCGTCCACCGCCTCCCGGATCCGGCCGGCCGGGACCTCCTCGCAGCGGCACACGTCGGTGTCCGCCCGGAGCCAGTCGGTCCAGCCCGGTCCGGGCCGGTGGGCGGCGGCCATCAGCTCGGCGAAGGCCCGCAGCCGGGCGCGCCGGCGCAGCAGCGCACTGCGGACCGGCAGGTCCGCGACCGCGTGCGCGGCCAGCTCCCCCTCGGTGACCGCGAGGTCGGCGCCGCCGACCCCGCAGGTCTCGCCGGCCGCCCAGAGCCCGGGGACGGTGGTCCTCAGGCGGGCGTCGACCGCGAGGGCGGCCGTCCCGTCGGGCGTGGTGCGGGTGGCCGCGCCCAACTCGGTGGCCAGCTCGATCTGCGGGACGAGCCCGTGGCCGACGGCGAGCGCGTCGCACGCGATCCGCCGCCCGCTGCCGGGCACCGGCCGCCACTCGGCGTCCAGCCGGGCCACCGTGACGGCGGTGACCCGGTCGGTGCCGTGCGCCTCGACCACCGCGCTGCGCGGCCGCAGCCGCACGCCGTGACGCAGCAGCGCCGAGCCGTGCCCGGCCCCCTCGACGAGCTTGGCCGGAACGGCGGCCAGCACGCCGGGGCGCCGGGCGTAGCCGAGGTACGCGGTGGCCTCGACCACGGCGGGCACCTCGGCCCCGGCGGTGACCAGGGAGGAGGCCGCCGCGAGCAGCAGCGGGCCGCTCCCGGCCACCACGATCCGTCGGCCGGGCAGCACCAGCCCGGCCTTGAGCATGGCCTGCGCGCCGCCGGCGGTGACCACACCGGGCAGGGTCCAGCCGGGGAAGGGCAGCTGCCGCTCGTAGGCGCCGGTGGCGAGCAGCACCGCGGCGGACCGGACGGTGGTCCGGTCGCCGGCGTCCGGGCCGGTGGTGGCGTGCAGCCGCCAGTCGTCGCCCCCGGCGCGCTCCAGCGCCCACACCTGGTGGCCGCTCAGCACCCGGACCCGGCCGGCCCCGCGGTGGGCCGCGAGCCGGTCGGCGAGCCCGGTGTAGACGGACCAGCCGTGGTGCAGCCGGTCGGGGCGGGCGGCACCGAGGCCCGGGGCGGGGTGCCGGTAGTACTGGCCCCCGGTGCTCCGCCCGGCGTCGACCAGCGCGCAGCGCAGCCCGAGGTCGGCGGCGGTCACGGCGGCGGCGAGGCCGGCCGGGCCGGCGCCGATCACCGCGAGGTCGTACGGCTGGGACCCGCCGGTCGCGCCGGTCGCGGGCTCAGACTTCGAGGTCGGCACGGCCGTGGCCCTCCTGGGTGGTGACGGTGGTGCCGGGCTCGGCCGGCAGCAGGCAGGTTCGCTGGTTGGGCCGCCCGTCGACGGTGGCCAGGCAGTCGAAGCAGGCGCCGATCCCGCAGAACGCCCCGCGCGGCCTCCCGCCGACCCGGGTGGTGCGCCAGGCGAGCACGCCGTCGGCCCACAGGGCGGCGGCGATGGTCTGTCCGGGCAGCGCGGGCACGGGCCGGCCGTCGAGGTCGATGGTGTGCGCGGGCCCGGGTTCGGCCCGGACCAGCTCCGCGGGGGTACGGGTACGGCGCATGGGTGGTGGTTCTCCGTTCAGCTCATGAGCCGATCGTGGGACGGGGGGCGGGCGGGCCGGACCGGCCGGGCGGGCGGGCGGCTTCGCGCGCGCTCCGCGCCGCCCCGGGGGCCCTCAGCCGGAGCCGTCCCCGGCCGGGAAGCGGTCGGCGCGGAAGGGCGCGAGGTCCAGGTCCGGCTCCTCGCCGGTGAGCTGCTGCGCGATCAGCAACCCGGTCGCGGGGGCCAGACCGATGCCCGCGCCCTCGTGGCCGCAGGCGTGGTAAAGCCCGGGCACCCGGGGGTCGGCGCCGATCGCCGGCAGGTGGTCCGGCAGGTACGGCCGGAAGCCGCGGTAGGCGCGCATCACGTTCACCCCGGCCAGCACCGGGAACAGCCCGGCCGCCTGGGCGGCCAGCCGGTGCAGCACCTCCACCGAGAGCGTCCGGTCGAAGCCGACCCGCTCGCGGCTGGCGCCGATCAGCACCGGCCCGCCCGGGGTCCCCTCGACCACGGCCGAGGTCTGCAGCGCGGCCGAGCCGCTGGCGACGTCGGCCACGTAGTCGGCGGCGTACACCTTGTGCCGGACGATCCTCGGCAGCGGCTCGGTGACCAGCACGAACCCGCGCCGCGGCAGCACCGGCAGCCGGACGCCGGCCAGCGCGGCCAGCTCGCCGCCCCAGGTGCCGGCGGCGTTGACCACGACCGCCGCGTCCAGCCGCCGCCGTTCGGTCTCCACGCCGCGCACCGCGCCGCCGGGTCCGAGCCGCAGGGCCCGGACGGCCTCGCCGGTGTGCAGCCGGGCGCCGGCCCGGCGGGCGGCGCGCAGCAGGTGGGCGGCGGCCAGCGCGGGCTGGACCTGGGAGTCCTGCGGGTAGTGGAACCCGCCGGCCAGGCCGGGCGCGAGGTGCGGCTCCAGCTCGTTCAGCCGCTCGCCGGGGATCTCCTCCGCGGTGACGCCGACCTTTGCCTGCTCGGCCGCGAAGGCGCGCAGCGCCTCCTGCCGGGCGGGCGTGCCGGCGACCACCAGGCCGCCCTTGGCCTCGTACTCGACGGCGGCGCCGAGCTCTTCGGCGAGCTCGTGCCAGAGGCCGGTGGAGTACAGGGCGAGGTCGAGTTCGGGGCCGGGCTCCTTGTCGGAGACCAGCAGGTTGCCCTCGCCGGCGCCGGTGGTGCCGCCGGCGACCGGGCCGCGGTCGACGACGTCGACCGCGAGGCCGGCCCGTGCGGCGTAGTACGCGCAGGCGGCGCCGACGACGCCGGCACCGACCACCACGACGTCGGGGAGTCTCTGGGAGTGGGACACGTCAGTAATATGTCACATGCCATCGAACCTGCCAAGACCAACCGGCCGGAACGGGCGAACCGCACCAAAGAACCCCGGCCCACCGCGAAGCGGCGGGCCGGGGTTCCTCGGAGGACCGGGAGCGGGGGTCGGCTCAGGTGATGTCGTCCATCTGCTCGTGACGGGCGGCCGGCAGCCTGCCGGAGGCGCTCGGCGCACCCGAGGCCTCGATCGCCTCGGCCTTGGAGACCGGCGCCACCGAGAGGTCCAGGTGCGACGCCTCCTCGTCGTCCAGCGCGAGGTCGGGGTTGCGCCGGGCCCTGCGCCGGTCGTTCAGCATCGCCACACCGACCGCGACGAAGTACAGACCCCAGATCGGCGCGGCCAGCGCCAGCATGCTGAGCGGGTCGGCGCTGGGCGTCGCGAAGGCGGCGAACACCGTGATGCCCATCACCATGCCGCGCCACCAGCCCAGCAGCCGCTTGCCGGTGACGACGCCGACCAGGTTCAGCATGACCAGCAGCAGCGGGAACTCGAAGGCCAGACCGAAGACCAGGACCAGCCGGGTGGCGATGTCGAAGTAGTCGGCGGGCGGCAGGATCGGCGTGGTGTCGTTCGGGGTGAACGAGATCAGCACCTCGACGGTCAGCGGCAGCAGCAGGATCGCCAGGGTCACGCCGGCCAGGAACAGCGGCGCGCCGCACGCCATGAAGATGACCGTGTACTTGCGCTCGTGCTTGTGCAGACCGGGCGCCACGAACGCCCACAGCTGGTACAGCCAGACCGGGACGGTGGCGACCACACCGGCGGTCAGGGCGACCTTGAGCATCCAGTTGAAACCCGCGGTCAGACCGATGGTCGAGACCTGCGCGCAGCGGCCCTTGGTCTCCGCGATGGTGTCCGGGGTGCACTGGGGCAGCGGCTTGAGCAGCAGCGCCTCGATCTGCTTGTGGAAGATCAGCGCGACGATCGTGAACAGCACGATCGCCAGGACCGACTTGACCACGCGGTTCCGCAGTTCCCGCAGGTGGTCGGCGAGGGCCATCCGCCCCTCGGGATCCTTGGGCGTCCTAGACGCCTTGGTGAGCTTGCTCAACCCCGGTCCTCAACTCGTGCGTCGGGGCCCGCCGGTCGACGGACCTCCCATGGTCGCGCGTGCCGCGCGTTCAGCGCGCCCCGCCGTCCTGAGCGGGCTGTCCCGAGGACTGCTCGTTCACCGGGCGGGCGGTCGCGGACGCGCCCGGGGCGGACTGGATGGTCCTCGCCGCGGTGCCGTCGGCCACCGCCGGGGCGGGCGGCGCCGGGGTGCCGGCGGCGCCGTCGGTCCCGTCCTTGCGCATCGCCTTGGCCTCGCTCTTGAGGATCCGCGCCGACTGGCCGAGCGAACGCGCCAGGTCCGGCAGCCGCTTGGCGCCGAACAGCGCGATGGCAATGACCGCGACCACGAGGATCGCGGTGAACGAGACCCGCATGCTCGACCACCTTCAGTCTCGGCGGCACCGACGCGGCCGCTCGCTGCGGGGATGGTAACCGCTGCGGATGACACCGTGACGACGGCCGCCCGAACAGGACAGCGGCCCCCGTTCGCGTTCAGGGGCCACCTGAGAGCGTAACGCGCTCCTGCCCCCGAGCAGCAGCCCCCCGACGGGCCGGATCGCCGGCATCGGCGGGTCCGCGGCCCTCCGCCGCACCGGGCGGGCCCGGCCGGACGCCCCGTACGCCGGAGCCGGCGCCCCCGGCCCGGGGTCAGGACCGGCCGGACACCGGATCCGCCGCGGGCCCCGGGGCCGCGCCCGGAACCGAGGCCGCGAGGTCCCCGGCCGCCTCGGCCAGCGCCCGCGAGGCGGCGTCCACACCCTTCGCCAGCGCCCGGACGTTCCACCAGAGCCGGACCGCGAGGGCGCCGAGGACCAGCAGGCCGGCGGTGGCGAGGAGGACGGCGGCGACGGGCATCCAGGACATGGTCCCCACCCTATCGGCCCGCCCCGGCGGCGGACGCCCGCCCGCCGCGGGCCCCGCTCACCCCTCGGCGGGCACCAGCCGCATCGTCCGCACCCCGGCCCCGGTCAGCGCGGCGACGATCTTCTCGCCGGCCGGCTTGCGCACCGCCGCACCGCACAGCGGGCACCCGAAGCTGTAGTGCGCCTGCGCCTGTGTCCGGCCGAACGTCAGGCGGAACTCCTCGACCGGGAGCTCCACCTTCTCCCGGCACTCCGAGCAGTACACCTTGAATCTGGTACCGGGCTCCACGGCTCAGACCCGCCCCTCCCCGTAGAGCGCCAGCGCCTCCAGCGCCGCCGCCCGGGCCTGCCCGGCGAGCTCCGGCGGCGAGACGATCCGCCCGTCGCGGCCCAGCCGCAGCGCGAGCGGGCGCAACTGCGAGGGGTCGGCGCTGCGCAGGGTGATCCGCAGCCCGCCGTCGGGCAGTTCCTCGGCCCGGTCGTGGGTGTAGTACTCGGCGACCCAGCGTCCGCCGGAGGAGACCTCGACGACCACCTCGGGGTCGTCGGCGGACGGGTTGACCAGTCCGCCGGAGAGGTCGCGCGGCTCGCGCCTGGGCGGGTCGGCGGGGACGTCCAGGACCTTGATCTCGGCGACCCGGTCGAGCCGGAACATCCGGTGGTCCTCGGAGGTCCGGCACCAGGCCTCAAGGTAGGTGTGGCCCTCGGTGAGCAGCCGGATCGGGTCGACCTCGCGCTCGGTCATGCCGCCGCGGCCGTGCGAGTAGTAGCGCAGCCAGAGCCGGCGCCCCTCGCTGAGGGCGCGGTCGATGTCGGCGAAGACGTGGCTCTCGGCCTCGAAGGTGACACCGACCCGGGCGCTGCCCTCGGCGGTCTCCCCCGCCGCGTTCTCGATCTTGGCGACGGCCCGGGTGAGCGCCTCGCGGTCGCCGGCCCGCAGACCGGGCAGGCCCGCCACCGCGCGGGCGGCGACCAGCAGCGCGGTCGCCTCGTCGGCGGCGAGCCGCAGCGGCTGGGCGACGTCGTCGACGTTGTGCCACCAGATCCGCTCGCCGTCGGTGTCGATGTCGAGCAGGTCGCCGCCGCGGAAGCTCGTGCCGCACATCGGCAGCACGTTGAGGTCGCCGATCAGTTCGCGTTCGCTGATGCCGAAGGCACGGGCCACCTCGGCGACCTCGGCGCCGGGGCGCTCGCGCAGATAGGTGACCAGCGAGAGCATCCGCCGGGTCTGGTCGATCGCGTTGCTCATGCCCGCACACCCTCCGTCCCGGCGCTGTGCGTCACAGCGCCGTCCGCACCATCGGCCCCCGCACCATCGGCCCCCGCACCGCCGGCCCGCGGGCCGTCCGCCGCCGGGCCGTCCACCGGGAGACCGTTCACCGGGGCGCCGGCCACCGCGCGCAGCCGGTCGACGACGTCGGCCCGCAGTTCCTCCGGGCCGACCACCAGCACGTCCGGCCCGAACTCGGCGAGGTCGGCGCCGAGCCCGTTGCCGTAGGGGATCTCCAGCTCGTCCCAGCCGTCGTCGGCCCGCCGGGTCGCGAGCGCCTTGGTGCGCAGCGGGAACCCGGCCCCGCGGCGGACCCGGACGACGGCGGTGGCGGTGGCGCCCTCACCGGCGAACTCGGCGACGGTGGCGCGCACGTCGACATGCTCGGGCACGGTGCCGACGAACGCGCCGGAGCGGGCGCGGACCTTGCCGGTGATGCGGCTGAGCCGGAAGACCCGGGCGGCGGAGCGGTCGCGGTCCCAGCCGGCCAGGTACCAGTGGCCGCGCCAGCACTCCAGGGCCCAGGGCTCGACGGTGCGCGGCTCGACGGCGGCGGCGCCGGCCTTGCGGTAGTCGAAGGTCACCGGACGGCGGTCGCGGGCGGCGGTGAGCAGCGGTTCGAACGCGGCCTCGCGGGCGGGGATGCGCGGTTCGAGGGCGGGGCGTCGCTCGGTCTCGGTGAACGGGACACCGGCGGCGCGGAGCTTCTGGAGGGCGCCGCTGGCGGCACCGGACATCTTGGCCTGCTGCCAGACCCGGGCGGCGAGGGTGAGCGCGGCGGCCTCCTCGGCGTCGAGGGCGATCTCGGGCAGCCGGTTGCGGTCGGCGCGGGCGAGGTAGCCGAGTTCGCCGTCGAGGGCGTTCTCGTCGACGTCGATGACCAGTCCGAGTTCGCGCAGGTCGTCCTTGTCCCGCTCGAACATCCGGTTGAAGGCTTCCTCGCTGCTGTGCTGCCAGGCTTCCCGGTAGGCCTCGATGGACTCCCGCAGCTCCTTCTTGGAGAGCGGACGTCTGGTGTTCATCAGGCACAGGGCGAGATTCATCAGCCGCTCTGCCTTGGCGATCGCCATCGCTGACCCTTCCGGTGTGCCGCGCCGCGCGCGGGGTGCGCCCGCCGGGGCGTCGTGGACCCGGCGGGACCGACCGTACCGGTAGCGGTACACCGTGCAAAAGCCGAGGCGGACATCACGAGGGCCGCACCCCGGCGACGGTGTGCGGCCCTCGGTGATCAGTGCGCTCAGACGGCGACCAGGTCGACCACGAAGATCAGGGTCGAGCCGGCCGGGATGAGCGGGCTCGGCGACTGGTTGCCGTAGGCCAGGTGCGGCGGGATGGTCAGCTCGCGGCGGCCGCCGACCTTCATGCCGGCGACGCCCTGGTCCCAGCCCTTGATGACGCGGCCGCCACCGAGCGGGAACTTGAAGGTCGAGCCGCGGTTCCAGCTGGCGTCGAACTCCTCGCCGGTCGAGAAGGTCACGCCGACGTAGTGGACCTCGACGGTCTGGCCGGGCCTGGCCTCCTCGCCGGTGCCGACGGTGATGTCGCGGATCTTGAGCTCGGCCGGCGGGTCGCCGACCGGGAAGTCGATCTCAGGCTTGCTCACTTGTGCCTCATCTCACGGTTGGTTCGGTCCATGACCAAGCGGCGGGCGCCCGCACCCCGGTCCGTTCCCGGACCACGGTACGGGCGCCCGCCGCCCGTCCGGGACCGGCCACGCGGCCGGGTCCCGAAGGTCACACGCACACCATTGTCACCCGAAAGTGGATCAGCCCTGACCGGCGTCGAGGATGTCGACGACGAAGACCAGCGTGGAGTTGGCCGGGATGTCGCCCTGTGCCTGGTCCTTGTAGCCGAGCGAGGCCGGGATGACCAGCTCGACGCGGCTGCCGATGGTCTGGCCCTCCAGGCCCTGGTCCCAGCCGGCGATGACCTGGCCGCCGCCGAGCGGGAAGGAGAAGGCCTGGCCCTTGCTCAGCGAGGAGTCGAAGACCTTGCCGTCCTTGTACAGCGCGCCGGTGTACTGGACGAGGATCTTCTCGCCCTTCTCGACCTTGCGGCCCTCGCCCTTGATGAGGAGGTGGCTCTTCAGCTCGGTCGGGTCGGGCACGCCGGCCGGCGGGGTGATGTCGGCGGGCTTCTTGCCGTTGTCCTTGACCTGCGGGAAGTCCGCGGGCGGCGGGGTCACGGTGCCGCTGACGACCGCGTCGGGGGCGTTGCTGTTGCGGATGTCGATGACGAAGATCAGGTTGTCCTTCGCCCCGATCGACATGCTCGGGTTGCCCTGGGCGCCGAAGGCGGCGGCCGGCGGGGCGACGACGAGCAGCCGGGATCCGGCCTTCTTGCCCACGACCGCCTGGTCGAGCGCCGGGATCAGCGCGTCGGTGCCGGCCTGGAAGATCTGCGGCTTGCCCTTCTCGTCGTACGAGGAGGGGATCTCCTTGCCGGTGTTCCAGTCCTTGCCGGTGTAGTCCACCGAGGTCCAGGAGTTCTTCTCGACCTTGGGTCCGCTGCCCTCGGAGAGGACCTTGACGACGAAGCTGCCGTCGGCCTGGTCGGTCGGCACCTCGATGGTGGCCTTCTTGCCGAACTCGCCGGTCACCGTCGGCAGCACCTTGGCGCTGTCCTTGATCGGCGGCACCGGGTCGGGCGTCGGCGTGGCCGGGGCGGACTTCGCGGCGTCCGGCTTGGCCGCGGCCGAGTCGGCGGGCGAGTCGTCCTTGTTGACCAGGTACAGGGTGACGGCGCTGCCGATGAGCAGGACGCCGAGCACCGTGCCGAGGATCACGCCGAGCCTGCCGACGTTGCCGGGGTTCTCGTTGTACCCCGCCTCGGAGGTGTCCTGGCGGCGGACCGTGGAGGCGAAGATCTGCGGGGCCTCCTCGGTCTTCGTGCCGCCCGCGGGCTTCGGCGTCTCGCCGGAGCCGCCCCAGCCGGCCTGCTGCTTCAGGATCGCCGGCGGGACGACGATCGACTCGCCGTCGCCCGGGAGCGGACCGCCGGGCCGCGAGTCGGCCGGGTCCCCGGCGGAGTTACCGTGCGCGGTGCCGGACCCGCCCGGGCTCGACGCTTTCTCAGACATGACTCCCCATCCATCTCGCCACGAGGTCTTCGAGGTCTACGGCCGGCGTGGTGGCGCCGGGTGCTGTCGCACTGCCCGCCCGGACCCCGGACGCCGGCGGCGCCTACCACAGTGCGAGGGCAGTATGACAGGTCAGGATGAGGGCGGGCGCTTCCCTGTGCGAGCGCCCGCCCAAGCGTACGGAATCCCCCCGGGCCCGAACCAGTCCGCGCGGTGGATCTCCGCGGATCACCGCGGCCCGGCGGCCCCGGTCCGGCCCCGCCCCCGGCCGGGGCGCTAGACGGCTTCCAGGATGTCCACCACGAACACCAGGGTCGAGTTCGGCGGCACGGCGCCCTGCGCCTGGTCCTTGTAGCCGAGCGCCGGCGGCACCACGAGCTCGACCCGGCTGCCGACGGTCTGCCCGACCAGGCCCTTGTCCCAGCCCTCGATGACACTGCCGGTGCCGATCTGCAGCGCCTGCGCGCCGCCGTGGCTCCAGGAGGAGTCGAACTGCTGGCCGTTGGCCCAGAGCACCCCGGTGTACTGCACCACGAGCGTCTGCCCGGACTTGACCTGCTTGCCCTCGCCCTTGATCAGCAGCGCCTGCTGCAGCTCCGTGGGCGGGGCCTGCCCGGCCGGCACCGTGATGGTGACGGCGGCCTTGCCGTTGTCCTTGACCTGCGGCAGGTCGGCCGGCGGCGGCGTCATGGCGCCGGAGAGCGTGGCGTCCGGCGGCAGGCTCTCCATGATGTCGAGCACGAAGACCACCGTGTCACCGGGGCCGACGCCGAGCTGGGTGCTGCCCTGGGTGCCGAACGCGGCGGCGGGCGGGGCGACGACCAGCAGCCGGCTGCCGACCTTCTTGCCGATCACGCTCTGGTCGAAGGCCGGCACCAGCTGACCGCTGCCCGCCTGGTAGAGCTGCGGCTTGCCGCCGGAGTCGTAGGAACTGGGCAGGTCCTTGCCGGTGGTCCAGTCCTTGGCCGTGTAGTTGACGGTCACCCAGTCGCCCTTGTTGACCGCGGAACGGTCCCCCTCGCTGACGGTGCTCACCACGAACTGTCCGCTGGGCTGCTGCCCCTCGGGGATGGTGATGGTGGCCTTGCTCCCGAAGCCCCCGCCGGACAGCACCGGCATCGGCGAGGCCTCGCTCACCGGGGCGGGCACGGTGGGCGCGGCGCTGGGCGACGCCGTGGGCGTGGCCTCGCCGGCGGGCTTGGCTGAACTGCTGCAGGCCACCGCCAGCAGCAGGGGCAGGGTGAGAAGCAACCCGGCGGTGCGGCGCACGGCGTTCCTAACTGTCGGTCACGTCGGTTCTCCGGACTCCGGCCCCGGACGGCGGCTCCGGACTCGACGGACAGCGTATGCGCAGACGGTGCCCGGCCCCGGTAGACACCACCGGGGCCGGGCACCGCGAAGATCACACCGACGGGGGACGCCGCTCCCCGCCGCGCCGGTCACATGCCGGCGATCAGCTTCTCCACCCGCTCGTCGACGGACCGGAACGGGTCCTTGCAGAGCACGGTGCGCTGGGCCTGGTCGTTGAGCTTGAGGTGCACCCAGTCGACGGTGAAGTCGCGCCGCTGCTCCTGGGCGCGGCGGATGAAGTCCCCGCGCAGCCGGGCCCGGGTGGTCTGCGGCGGGATCGACTTCGCCTCGAAGGTCTTGAGGTCGTTGGTGACCCGCTGCGCCTGGTTCTTGGCCTGGAGCAGGTAGAACAGGCCGCGCCGGCGGTGGATGTCGTGGTAGGCGAGGTCGATCTGGGCCACCCGGGGGTTGCTCATGCCCATCTGGTGCTTCTCGCGGTAGCGCTCGATGAGCTGGTACTTCATGATCCAGTCGATCTCGGTGGCGACCCCGTCGAGGCGCTCGCTGCGGACCGCCTCCAGGGTGCGGCCCCACAGGTCGAGGACCCGGGCGATGGTGCCGGTGTTGATGCCCTTGCGGTCGGCGAACTCCAGCGCCTTGGTGTAGTACTCCTCCTGGATGTCCAGGGCGCTGGCCTCGCGGCCGTTGGCGAGCCGGACCTGGTGGGTGCCGGTGAGGTCGTGGCTGACCTCGCGGATCGCCCGGATCGGGTTCTCCAGGGTGAGGTCGCGCATCACCACGCCGGCCTCGATGAGCCGGAGCACCAGGTCGGTGGAGCCCACCTTGAGCAGGGTGGTGGTCTCCGACATGTTGGAGTCGCCGACGATGACGTGCAGCCGGCGGTAGCGCTCGGCGTCGGCGTGCGGTTCGTCGCGGGTGTTGATGATCGGGCGGGAGCGGGTGGTCGCCGAGCTGACGCCCTCCCAGATGTGCTCGGCCCGCTGGCTGACGCAGTAGACCGCGCCGCGCGGGGTCTGCAGCACCTTGCCGGCGCCGCAGATCAGCTGCCGGGTGACCAGGAAGGGGATGAGCACGTCGGCCAGCCGGGAGAACTCGCCGTGCCGTGCCACCAGGTAGTTCTCGTGGCAGCCGTAGGAGTTCCCGGCGGAGTCGGTGTTGTTCTTGAAGAGGTAGACGTCACCGGCGATGCCCTCCTCGTGGAGGCGCCGTTCGGCGTCGACCAGGAGACCTTCGAGGATGCGCTCGCCCGCCTTGTCGTGCGTCACCAGCTCGACGACGTCGTCGCACTCGGGGGTGGCGTACTCGGGGTGGGAGCCGACGTCGAGGTACAGGCGGGCGCCGTTGCGCAGGAACACGTTGCTGCTGCGGCCCCAGGAGACTACGCGGCGGAAGAGGTAGCGGGCGACCTCGTCCGGGGACAGCCTGCGCTGCCCGCGGAACGTACAGGTGACACCGTACTCGTTCTCCAGCCCGAAAATTCGGCGGTCCATGGGCCATCCATTCTCTGATGGGAGCTGTCCGAAACCGCCTCCGCGCCGGCCCGCCCGGACCGCCGCAGGGGCACCGGGGTCCCCGTGGCGGCCGTGACGGGCCGCCGCGGGGGCCGGTGTCGTATAAACAAATACAAGCCCCCC
>NZ_JBHJRC010000100.1:0-26775 GCF_042261735.1 Kitasatospora sp. NPDC056327
CCGGACGGACCCTCGGGGGCCGTCCGGGCAGCGGCGTCCCCGGGAGCCGGGCCGGGGACGCCGAAGGCCACCGCACGCGCCGGAACCCCGCCGTGAACCCCGCCGTGAACCCCGGGCGGCCGGTTTCTCCGGATTTCCCGGGTGCGGGCGGGCCCGATGGGACATCATCGGGCTGTGCCGAGTGACGACGAGAGTCCGAAGACCGCCCCCCTGCCCGCCGCCTGGACCGCCTGGTGGTTCCGGCGCTGCGAGGTCCACCTGGAGGCGGTCACCGTCGAACTGTCCCGCTGGGGGCACGACTTCCCGGACGGCCCGCCGGACGCCGAGGACGCGCTGATCCTGCTGCGCCGCAGCCTGGCCGGCCTGCGGGAGGCCGGCGCCGGAGCACGGGCCGAGCAGACCGCCGCGCTGCTGCTCCGCGCCGTCCCCCCGCTGGAGGCCGCCCAGGCCTTCACCCGCAGGCTCGAACCCCGGGTCCTGCCGCTGGTCTCCCATCACTTCCGCGCCGCCGCCCGTCATCTGACGGCGGCCCGTGAGCACTTCGCGGCCGCCGGTACGGGCTGAGCCCGTACCGGGGCCCGCGCGCCCGCCGCCGTCAGAGCGCCGCCCGGTAGGGGCGGAAGAACTCCCGCAGTTCCGCCGCGTAGAGCTCCGGCTCCTCGAACGGCGCGAAGTGCCCGCCGCGTGCCGGCTCGCTCAGGTGCACGAGGTTCGTCGTGCGTTCGAGCCAGGCCCGCGGCGGCCGCAGCACGTCGCCGGCGAAGAGCGCGAACCCGGAGGGCACCTCGACCCGGCGGGTGAGCTGCTCCACCGGGATCGCGGCGTTCGCGTGGTACATCCGCATCGACGAGCCGATCGTCCCCGTCAGCCAGTAGACGGTCAGGTTGGTCAGGATCTCGTCCCGGGTGAAGGCGCGTTCGAGGTCGCCGTCGGAGCCGCTCCACGCCCTGAGCTTCTCGACGATCCACGCGGCCAGTCCGGCCGGCGAGTCGTTGAGGCCGACGGCGGCGGTCTGCGGCACGGTGCGGTGGACCGCGCCGTAGGCGCCCTCGCGCGCGCCCCAGGCCGCGACCTCCGCGGACCAGGCGCGTTCCTCCGGCGTGAGGTCCGCCGGGGCGGCGGCCGGGACGGGCAGGCCCGCGTCCATCCGGTGGACGGCGACCACCCGCCCGGGGTGGTCGAGCGCGAGGTAGCGGCTCACGTGGCTGCCGAGGTCCCCGCCCGCCGCGCCGAAGCGCCGGTACCCGAGGACGGTCATCAGCTCCGCCCACAGCCCGGCCACGGCGATCGAGTCGGGCGGGGGACCGGCGGGCCGGTCGGAGTACCCGAAGCCCGGCAGGTCGGGCACGACCACGTCGAACGCGTCGGCGGGGTCGGCGCCGTGCGCGCCGGGGTCGGTCAGCAGCGGCACGACCTTGGAGTAGCGCCAGAAGGAGTCCGGCCAGCCGTGGGTGAGGACCAGCGGCAGGACCGGTCCCGCCGGCGCGACCGCCCGCGCGTGCACGAGGTGGATCCCGGCGCCGCCGCCGAGCCGGACGCGGAACCGGGGCAACCGGCCGAGCTCCCGTTCCCGGGCCGGCCAGTCGAAGCCGTCCGCCCAGTAGGCGGCCAGCTCCCGCAGGTACCCGACGTCCGTCCCCAGCGACCATCCGGCGTCCTGCGGCGCGTCCGGCCAGCGCGTCGCCCGCAGCCGGGTGCGCAGGTCGGCCAGTGCCGCGGGTGCGGTCCGCGGGGCGAAGGGTTCCGGACGTGACGGGGCGTCAGCAGACATGGTGCTCATGCTAACGGCGCGCGCCGGGCCCGTCCGCGAACCGTGCGCGCCCGCCGGGGAGCCGTGCGCACCCGTCAGGGGATCAGCACGACCTTGCCGCCGACCGTGCCGGACTCGGCCAGCCGCACGGCCTCCGCGGCGTCGGCGAGCGGCAGCCGGGCGGCGACCCGGGCCGTGACCTCGCCCCGGCGGACGGCACCGAAGACCTCGGTCAGGTCGGAGCGCAGCCGGGCGCGGAAACGGTCCCGGCCCAGGGCCCGGCCGGCCCAGACGTTGTAGAAGGAGGCCCGCCGCCCGTTGGGCAGGGCGTTCCACAGCCAGGTGCGGGCGAGGATCCGCAGCACCGGCCACTGCTTGGAACCGCTGTCGTCCCGGGTGGAGGCGCTGCCGTAGGCGATCAGCGTGCCGCCGGGGGCGAGCAGGTGCCAGGAGTCGGTGACGCTGCGCCCGCCGACGTGGTCGAACACCGCGTCCACCCCGCCGGGCGCCAGCTCCCGGACCCGCGCCGGCACATCGCCGCCCCGGTAGTCGACCGGTGCGACGCCCAGCTCCCGCAGCGCGTCGTGGTGGCGGGCGGAGGCCGTGCCGATCACCGAGGCGCCGGCCGCGCGGGCGAGCTGGACGAGGACGGAGCCGACACC
The DNA here is from genome assembly GCF_042261735.1 of Kitasatospora sp. NPDC056327. NCBI lineage: Bacteria > Bacillati > Actinomycetota > Actinomycetes > Kitasatosporales > Streptomycetaceae > Kitasatospora > Kitasatospora sp. NPDC056327. The sequence goes on from NZ_JBHJRC010000100.1 coordinate 2,413, forward strand.
GCCGCTCGCGCCGTGCACCAGGACGGTCTGTCCGGCGCGCACCCGGGCCCGCCGGTGCAGCATCTGCCAGGCGGTGATGCCGTTGAGCACCACGGTCTCCGCCTCCGCGGGGGTGAGGCCGTCCGGTACCGGCACGGCGTCCGCGGCGTCGAGCACCACGTGGCTGGCCCAGCCGCCGACCTTGACCAGTGCGGCCACCCGGGTGCCGGTCAGGCCCGGGTCGACGCCGGCGCCGGTGGCCCGGACCCGGCCGACCAGGTCGTAGCCGGGCACGAAGGGGAACCTCGGCTGGTCGTAGTACCGGCCGCGGCGCATCTGCTGTTCGGCGAAGGAGACGCCGGTCGCCTCCACGGCGACCACGACCCGACCGGGCCCGGCCTGGGGCACGGTCCCGTACCTGAGCTGCAGGCCTTCCGGTGCCACGACACCCGGCAGGACGACCTGGAGCAGACGCTCGTCACTCATGGCGGCTTCCTTCTTCGAGAGGGGATTTCGCGTTCGTTATAAGTTCTAACTCCTTCGATCGTGAGTGTCAATGCCGGAAGTTATAGGCTCTAACTCGATGGTGCCGGCGGCGCCCGTGGCAGCGTCCACCGGCCCGGGCGGACCCCGCCCGGGGTCGCCCGCCCCCGGCGCACCGGGGGCGGGCGGGCCGGCGGGGTGTCAGCCCATCGACTTGGCGCCGTCCAGGGACTCCCGCAGGATGTCGGCGTGCCCCGAGTGCTGCGCGGTCTCGGCGATCACGTGCAGCAGCACCCGCCGGGCGGACCACCGGACGTCGGCGTCGAACCACGGCGCCGGGGGCAGCGGGTGCGAGGCGTCGAGGTCCGGCAGCACCGCGACCAGCTCGTCGGTCCGACGGGCGACCTCCGCGTAGCCGGCGAGCACCTCGGCCAGCGTCTCGTCCGGCAGCAGCCGGAACTCGTCGGCCCGCTGGTCGAGGAACTCCTGGGTCATCGCGGTGAAGTCGGGCATCGCCGACGGGCCTTCGAGGATGAAGTCCACCCAGACCCGCTCGACCGCCGTGACGTGCTTGATCAGGCCGCCCAGGCAGAGCGCGCCGGCGGTGGTGCGCCGCGCCGCCTGCTCGTCCGTCAGGTCGCGGGTGGTGAAGCGCAGGAAGTGGCGCTGCTTGGCGAGCTGCTCCAGCAGGTCGGCGCGCTCGCCGGTGACGGCCGGGGTGAGGGTGGTCGTGGTGTCGCTCATGGTCTCCGCCTTCGCTGGTGTTCCGGGCCGGGCCCGGTGCTGTCCGACGTGTTCCACGATAGGAGTCGTATAGGTCAGGAACTGTCCTCGACCTGATCAGGAGTCCGGTCGTCCGCGATCGGGTCCGCGATCCGGCGCGTCGTCCCGCCCGTCCTCCCGGTCGTCCTCCCGATCGGTGCGGCGCGGTGTCCGCCAGGCCGCGAAGAGGATGCCCGCGGCGCCGATAACCGCCTGGAGCGCCCCCGGCCCCGCGAGCCGGTGGATCGCGGCGCACACGGCGAGCAGGGAGACGAGGGCCAGCAGGTCGAGCCCGCGCCGGTCGGACCGGCGCCGGCGGGCCCCGGCCCCCGTCGGGCGGCCGGCGGTGCGGAAGGGACGGGCCCCGGGCCCCGGAACGGCAGGTTCGTCCTGCGGCGACTGAAGGTGAGACGGCACTGGCGTACTCCCGCGTCCGGGGAGGACGGTCCGGGGGAGCGTCCGACCCGGGAACCGAAGAAGCCGCATTGCGCCGCATGTCTCCTGGGGTCACTTCCCCGGCTTCCGCCGCCTGCGCGGCGAAGCCCGTCCCCCCAAAGATCATGCAGCCGAGCGGCTACACGGGAACCATCGAAGACCGTTCCCGACGATCTGTCAACTCATATCGGTGTCAAGGTGGTTCGTCGGCCGGATGACAGCGGTCCGACAGCGCCGTGAGCGTCCTGTCCGTGTGCCGACGGCAGCCGGGGCGAGGCTGACCGGGACAGCAGAACGGCAGTGGAACCGATCACGGGAGACCCGTCATGACGAACAGCACCCGCCCGCACCACTCGCGCCCGGTCTCGGTCCTGGTCTCCGGCGCGGGCGTCGCCGGCACCGCCCTCGCCCACTGGCTGGACCGCTACGGCTTCCGGGTCACCGTCGTCGAGCGCGCCCCCTCGCTGCGCGGGGGCGGCCAGCCGGTGGACATCCGCGGCAACGCCCTCGAAGTCATCGACCGGATGGGCCTGTTGACGGAGGTCCGGGCCCGGCGGACCGGTCTGCGCGGAATGTCCGTGGTCGACGGGGACGGCCGCGAGCTGAGCCGCACCGACGGATGGACGGCCAGCGGCGGCGCGGTCGACGGCCCCGACGTGGAGATCCTGCGCGACGAACTCGCCGTCCTGCTCGCCGGTGTGGCCTGCCCCGGCGTCGAGTACCGCTTCGACGACTCGATCGACACCCTGGTCCAGGCCGGGGACGGTGTCCAGGTCCGCTTCCACAGCGGCGTCGAGCGCGCCTTCGACCTCGTGGTGGGCGCCGACGGCCTGCACTCCAACACCCGTCGCCTGGTCTTCGGGCCCGAGCGGGACTACCTGCACCCGATCGGCGTCTACATCGCCGGCTGGAGCGCACCCAACCACCTGGGCCTCGATCGCTGGCAGGTCCTCCACCGGCCCGAGGGGCCGGCCGACCGGATGGGCATGGCGATGACCGTCCGGAACAACACCGAACTGCGGGTCTTCGTCGGTTTCGAGTCCGGCGAGCCGGTCGGCCGGATGCTGCCGCGTGACCCGCGGGAGCAGCGCCGGCTCGTCGCCGAGCACGCCGCCGGGCTGCGCTGGGAGGTGCCGCGCCTCCTGGACGCGATGTGGGAGACGGACGCCTTCCACTACGACGTGGTGGCCCAGATCAGGATGGACCGCTGGTCGCACGGCCGGGTCGTGCTGCTCGGCGACGCCGGGTACTGCTGCTCGCCGCTCACCGGTCAGGGCACCAGCGTCGCCCTGACGGCCGCCTACGTGCTGGCGGGCGAGCTGCACGCGGCCGACGGCGACCACACGCTCGCGTTCGCGGCCTACGAGGACCGCCTGCGCGACCACGTCACCACCAACCAGGGCATCCTCGCGCACACCGCGGGCCGTGCGGCCACCGGTGCCGAGGACGGCCACGGCCTCTTCGGCGGCCTCGACGAGCCCGGCCCCGAGCTGGAGGCGGTGTTCCGCGCCGCCACGCGCTTCGACCTGCCGGACTACTGAGCCGCCACCGGGCGCGCGGCCGGGTGCGCCCGGGCGGGTTTCAGGCGCCGGGGAAGTGCGGCAGCACGTGCTCGGCGAGCTCCTGCAGCACCTCGGCCACCGGCCGCTCGTTGGGGCGCAGGTTGAACGACACGTGCGAGACGCCGAGCCCGGCCATCGTCCGCAGGTGTTCCACCAGTGCGTCGCGGCCGGTGCTCAGGCCCAGCCGGATCGGGCGGGCCGGCGCGCCGGCGTCCGGCAGGAGGTCGAGCACCATCGGGGTGAGGTAGGGCTTGGCCTCCTCGTTCAGTGCCTGCCACTCGCGCGTCCTGATGCGCAGCGCGCCCAGTTCGCGCGGGTAGTTCAGGGAGGCGTCCGCGTGCTCGGCGATCCAGTCGCGAGTCTGCTGGGCGCCGCCGGCGACGGCGATCGGTATCCCGGCCGGGGCGACCGGCCGGGGCAGCACCTCCAGCTGCCGGTCCGCGCCCAGACCGGCGCCGGGCAGTTCCAGCGGGCCGCCGCGCCAGGCCGCGCGCAGGGTGGCGACGCCCTCGCGGAACGCCTCGCCGCGGGCCTGGAAGTCGCGCCGGAACAGGGGGTACTCCACCGGCCGGTCGCCGCTGGCCAGCCCGAGCAGCATCCGCCCGCCGGACAGCACGTCGACGGTGGCGGCGGCCTTGGCGACCAGCAGTGGCTCGCGCAGCGGCAGGACGATCGCGCCGGTGGCCAGGACGGCGTTCTGCGTGACGGCGGCGAGGTGGCCGAGGTGGGTGAAGGTCTCGAAGACCGAACCGGCGTCGCCGAACCGGAGCGGGTCGTACAGCGGGACGTCGCGCACCCACAGGGCCGCGAAGCCGAGCCGGTCGGCGAGCCGGGCGAGTTCGGTGTGCGCGGTGAGGTCCGGGACGCCGAACGGCCGGCCGGCCGCACGGTCGGCGCGTCCGCGCCCGGTGCCCCAGTCGTTGTCGAGGGGCAGTTCCAGGCCGAGGGTCAGTCGTTCGTCACCCGGGGCCAGGCGGGTGAGGGCGGGGTGGGTGGGGGCCATGGCGGATCCTTCCGGGGCCGGGCGGCGCGGTTCTGGGGAGCGGTGGGGGAGCGGAGGGCGGACGCGGGCCGCCCCCGCTCCGTCCCGGACGGGGGCCCGGGACGGAGCGGGGGCGGCGGGAGGATCAGTTGAACTGGTCCGGGTGCGGGCCGGTGCGCAGACCGCGGTCGGTGCCGGCGATCGCGGCCATGTCCTCGCCGGTCAGCTCGAAGTCGAAGACCTCCAGGTTCTGGCGGATGCGGGCCGGGGTGACCGACTTGGGGATGACGATGTTGCCCAGCTGCAGGTGCCAGCGGAGCACGACCTGCGCGGGCGACTTTCCGGTGCGCTCCGCGATCGCGGTGATCGCCGGGTCGTCCAGGACGGCGCCCTGGGCGAGCGGGCTCCACGCCTCGGTGGCGATGCCGTGCTCGGCGTGGAAGGCGCGCAGCTCGGCCTGCTGCAGGCCGGGGTGCAGCTCGACCTGGTTGACGGCCGGCACCAGCTCGCTGTTGTCCAGCAGGCGCTGAAGGTGGGCGGGCTGGAAGTTGGAGACGCCGGCGGCGCGGATCCGGCCCTCGGCGGCGAGGCGCTCGATGGCGCGCCACGAGTCGAGGTAGAGGTCGCGGGCCGGGGTGGGCCAGTGGATCAGGTACAGGTCGACGGTGTCCAGGCCGAGCTTGGCGAGGCTGGTGTCGAAGGCGCGCAGGGTGGCGTCGTAGCCCTGGTCGGCGTTCCACAGCTTGGTGGTGACGAACAGGTCCTCGCGCGGCACGCCGCCCTCGGCGAGGGCCCGGCCGACGCCGGCCTCGTTGCCGTAGATCGCGGCGGTGTCGATGCTGCGGTAGCCGGCCCGGAGGGCGGCGGCGACGGCGGCGGTGGTTCGGTCGTCCGGGACCTGGAAGACGCCGAAGCCGAGCTGGGGGATCTCGACGCCGTTGTTGAGCTTCACGGTGGGGACGGCGGGGGTGTTCACGGTGGTACCCGTCTTTCGGTCGTTGCGGTTGGTGAGGGTGTACCGGACGGTCTGGGCACTGATGAGGCCGTCGCGGAAGACGAAGGTGTCGGTGCCGTCGGCGACCCGGTGGCTGCCCGTGGTGGCCGCCCAGCGGAGGAAGAGGATGTCCCCGGCGAACTGCGGGGTCAGCCACCACTCGGCGCCGGGGAGGTCGGCCAGCAGCCGGCCGATCACCCGGCGGACGCCGTCGTGGCCGCGGAACTCGCCCTCCGGGGTGATGAGGACGGCGTCCTCGGTGTAGTTCCCGGCGATGCGGTCGAGGTCCCCGGTGCCGAGCCGCCGGCCGTGGTCGGCGAAGACCTCGCGGGGGCCGCGGGTCATCGGGAGAGTTCCCGGAGGGCCTCGGTGGCGAAGGAGTGGTCCTGCTCGGGGGCGCCGCCGCCGACGCCGACGGCGCCGACGAGCCGGCCGTCGCGGTGGACCGGGATGCCGCCGGCGATGAACAGCAGCGGCCGGTCGAGGGCGGTCGGCAGGGTGTGGAACGGGCCGTCCGGCTTGACCAGGTCGACCAGGTCGGCGGTCGGGGCGTTCAGTTGCAGGGCGGTGAAGGCCTTGCGGGTGCTGGTCTCGCCGGAGATGAGGACGGCCCGGTCGTCGCGGCGGAAGGCCAGCAGGTGGCCGCCGGCGTCGAGGACGGTGACGCTGACCGTGACCCCGGCCGCCTCGGCGGCGGTGCGGGCTGCCGTGATCAGCTTCTCGGCGTCGGCGGTGGTCAGCGGGGTGACGGTGGAGCTCATGCTGCTTCTCCTGGGTGGGGGCGGGCCGTACGAGGGGGAGGGGTGGTCAGTGGTGGGCCGGGACGGGCGCGGCGACGGCGGTGTCGGCGCCGGCCACGGAGCCGGCCGGGGCGGAGCGGCGCTCCAGGGCGGCGGACCAGAGGGCGAGGACGAGGGCCGCGGCGGCGAGGGCGGCACCGACCCAGTTGGGGGAGGTGTAGCCGAGGCCGGCGGCGATCACCATGCCGCCGAGCCAGGCGGCGAGGGCGTTGCCGAGGTTGAAGGCGCCGATGTTCACGGCCGAGGCCAGGGTGGGCGCGCCGTGCGCCTGGTCCAGGACCCGCTTCTGCAGCGGCGGGACGGTGGCGAAGCCGAGCGCCCCGACGAGCATGATGGTGACGGCGGCGAGGATCCGGTTGTGCGCGGTGAGGGTGAACAGCGCGAGCACGACGGCCAGACCGCCGAGGGTGGTGTAGAGCAGCGGCATCAGCCTGCGGTCGGCGAACCTGCCGCCGAGCAGGTTGCCGAGGAACATGCCGATGCCGAAGAGGACCAGCAGCCAGGTGACGGCGCCGTCCGAGTAGCCTGCCACGTTGGTCATCATCGGGGCGATGTAGGTGATCGCGGCGAAGACACCACCGAAGCCGAGCACGGTCATCGCCATGGCGAGCAGGACCTGCGGGTTGCGGAAGGCGGTCAGCTCGCGGCGGAGCCGGGCGCTCTCGGGGCGGGGCATGGCGGGGACGAGCCTGGCGATGCCGACCAGGCCGACCACGCCGAGCGCGGCGACGACGGCGAAGGTGGTGCGCCAGCCGACGGCCTGCCCGATGTAGGTGCCGAGCGGTACGCCGACGATGTTGGCGACGGTCAGACCGGTGAACATGGTGGCGATGGCGCCGGCCTTCCGGTCCGGGGCGACCAGGTCGGCGGCGACGACGGAGCCGATGCCGAAGAACGCGCCGTGGGCGAGCGAGGCGACCACGCGGCCGGTCAGCATCATCCCGAACGACGGGGCGAGGGCCGAGAGCAGGTTGCCGAGCACGAACAGGCCCATCAGCAGCATGAGCATCCGCTTGCGGCTGACCTTGTTGCCGAGGACGGTCAGCAGCGGGGCACCGATGACCACGCCGAGCGCGTAGCCGGTGACCAGCAGTCCCGCGGTGGGGATCGAGACGCCGTAGTCGGCGGCGATCTCGGGCAGCAGGCCCATGATGACGAATTCGGTGGTGCCGATGCCGAAGGCGCCGACAGCCAGAGCGAGCAGTGCGAGAGGCATTGGGCTCGACCCTTCCGTGATTGCTTGAGTGAGCTCCTTGCGTGTCTTCACAATAGTTGCAGACGCGCTATAAGTGCAAGCGCGGACAGTGGTCGTTCTCTGAATGCCAGCGGTCACATGTCGTTTCGGGGTTCGCGCGGCCGGGCCGGCGCCGGGCCCGGGGTGGGTTCGGGGTGGGTTCGGGCCCGGGTCCGGGCATGAAAAAACCGGCCCTGGCGCGATGCCTGGGCCGGTTCTTCGGGGGCTGTGGTGTCACCCGACGCGCGCCGGGGCGTCCACCGCCTCGACGGCGTCGACCAGCGGGGCGAGCTCGGGGTTGCGGGCGGCCGCGGTGAGCGCCTCCCGGAGGGCGGCGTCATTGGTAGGCCGGGCCTCCTCCAGCAGCTTCAGGCCCTCCGCGCTGACATTGGTGTAGATGCCGCGGCGGTCGGTGGGGCACAGGTAGCGCGACAGCAGGCCGCGGTCCTCCAGCCGGGTGACGAGGCGGGTGGTCGCGCTCTGGCTGAGCACGACCGCGTCGGCGACCTGTTTCATCTGCAGGTGGCCGCCCTCGCCCTCGTGCTGGCGGCTGAGCACGTCGAGCAGTGAGTACTCCCGCACGCTCAGGTCGTGCTTGGACTGCAGGGCGCGCTCGATGTGCGTCTCGATCCTGCCGTGCAGGAGGGACAGCGCGCCCCAGCCGCTGGCCAGGGCGGTGAGCGCGGGGTCCGTGGCGGTCATGAGGCCGGTCTCCTTCCGGTGGTGGCTGTACTCCAGGATAAGCCATGGAAGGAAATATCGGCTAGGGCTGATAGCAGGCCAATGCAAGTATCTCGCCCTCGCCCTCGGCCTCGGCGCCCGCCCGGGAGCGGTCCGGGAGCCCTCAGCTCGCGAAGCCGCCCTCGGGCTTGATGATCTCCAGGTTGGTGCCGTCCGGGTCGTTGAAGTAGGCGACCCTGGTGCCCAGCGCCGCCTCCGGGGTGACCTCGCCCGCGACGAAGGTGTAGTCGTCGCCGAGGAAGTCGTACCCGGCCTCCTTCATCCGCCGGTGCACCGCGTCGAAGTCGTCGACCCGCAGACACAGGTGCATCGAACCGGGGCGGTTCGCGACCCCGTTCGTCCGCTCGCCCACCGGCTCCTGGAACTGGATGAGGTCGATGCCGAGGCTGTTGTCCAGGTTGATCGTCGCGTACCGCAGCCTCGCGACCGGCAGGCCCTGCGACAGGCCGAACGGCACGCTGTGCATGGTGCCCTCCGCGACGGGCGGCCGCCCGGTCAGCGCCGTGTAGAACGCGATCGAGGCGTCCAGGTCGGAGACCGAGATCCCGACGTGGGCGGCCCGGGTGAGGTTGATCGGGGTGCTGGAAACGGTCACGGGACAGGCCCTTCGCTCTGCGGTCCCCCTGGTCCGGGGCGGCTGCGGCCGGTGCGGTGCGGGCCGGCCCCCGGGAGAACCGTCCGGGGACGATTCTTCCGGGGGCCGGGGGCCGCGCAACTCCTCGGGGACGAGCCGCCACGGGCGGTCACCGTTCCCGCGGGTGGTCCGCCGGGGCTGCCTGCCGTCAGCCCCGGAAGACGCCCACCTCGGCCAGTGAGTACCCCCAGGCGGTGGCGCGCCGCTCGCCGTGGATCCGCACGTACCGGGCCGGGACGGCGGGGAAGCGGGCGGTGTCCAGACCGCCGTCACCGGAGGCGGTGGACCAGACGGTCCGCCACCCGGCGCCGTCCGTGGAGACCTCGATCCGGTAGGCACGGGCGTGCGCGCGCTCCCAGTCCAGGGTCACCCGGCCCACCAGGGTGGTGGCGGGCAGGTCGATCCGCAGCCACTGGTCGTCGCTCCAGCCGCTCGCCCAGCGGCTGGAACCGTCGCCGTCGACGGCCCGGCCGGCCCCGAGGTCGACGAACGGGTTCCACTCGGTGGAGCTCGCGGCGGCGGCCGTGCCCGTGGCGAGGTTCACCCCGGACCGGTGCCGCTCCGAGGCGCCCCAGGTGGTGAGGTAGGACTCCGCGCCCCGGAACAGGTCGTCCACCACGTCCTGCCCGCCGACCAGCCGGATGTCCTCCACCCAGTCCGGCACCAGGCCGTAGTGGGCGGCGCCGTCGGTGTTGATGTCCCAGGTGCGGCTGCCCGCCGTGGCGCGCTCGACCACCGAGCCGCCGTCGGCGGTCCGGAACGGGTAGCGCACCGGGTTCGCGGTACCGGCCCCGCGCGGGGCCGGCCAGCCGCCCACCCCGTTCATGTCGGTGCCGTAGCCGTAGCCGGCGCCGTACTTCTCGCGCAGCGCGTCGGTGCGCCTCGCCTCGGCGCTGAACGCCTCCGCGCCGTTCATGTACTGGGCGACGAAACCGCCGAGCCGGTAGACGCGCTCCATCCAGCCGAGGTCCATCCAGCTGTGCGAGGAGATCACGCCCGGGTAGGAGTCGGACTCCAGGACGTCCAGCGCCCGCCCGGCGGCCTTGACGCTCATGTGGTCGAGCTCCAGCATCATGCCGCGCCGCATCATCCCGCGCAGCGCGTACTCGCCCAGGTCGGTCAGGCCGCGGGTGTTGCACCGGGCGTCGACGGCGTACGGGGGCGGAGCGACCCCCGGCGGCAGCTGGTCCAGGACCGGCGCCGGGGCCGGCACCAGGCCGATCGGGTTGTCGTGCTGCTCGCCGGTGCACCGCTCGGTCTGCCAGAACGTCCCGGTGGACAGGAACTGGCCGGCGTTGATCGCCGCGCCGAGCGAGCCCTCGTCGAACCGCACCCCGCAGAGCGCGTTGTCCAGCTTGTGGCACAGGAACATGCTGCGCACGCCGAGCCCGTGGAGCTCGTCGAGGCCGCGGTCGATGTCGGCGCGGTTGCACTGGGCGACGTCCAGGACCTGCTTGCAGCCGAACGGCTCGGAGGTCTCCACCCCGAGCACGACGGCCAGCCTGCCCTGGCGGACCACCTCGCGGGCCTGCGCGCTGTCGGTGACGATCCGGAACCAGCCCTTGCCCGGGCCGCCGTACATCCGGTCCACGTACGCCTGGAGCTCGTAGCTCCGCCGGGCCTGCAGCCGGATCGAGGTCATCTCGTCGCAGCTGCGGTCCTTGAAGGGGTAGACCGAGCAGATCACGCCGTTGGTCACCAGGTCGTTGACGAGCACCCGCTGGCCGCCGCGCCAGGCGCGTTCCAGCCAGGCGTAGTAGTTCTGCTGGTGGGTCAGCGAGTCGTGGGCCGGCCAGTCGGCGAAGGTCGGCCAGCCGACCGGGTCGTGCCGGCCGTCGCCGCCGTTGGTGAGCATGTCGAAGACGGCGAGCGAACCGTCGGGGTAGTGCTCCGGACAGTCCTTGAGGGCGTCGGCGACGCCCGCCTCGGAGAAGGCCCGGCCGCAGATGAGGCGGCCGCCGAAAGCCTCGCCGGACATGATGTGGTCGTGCGCGTCGACGAAGCCGCGCACCCGGCCCTGCGGGTCGGTCCCGGTGAAGGGCGCACCGGTGACGCCGATCGCGGCGTCGGGCGCGGGTCGGGCCACCGGGTCCCACCAGCCGGTGCCGTCGGCCCCGCGCGCGGGGGCGGCGAGGACGGCCGCGACCAGCGCGAACAGTGCGGCGAGAAGGGGGAGTCTGCGAAGGGCGCGGGGAGGTCGGGTCATGGGCACCCCAGTTCCGGACGAAACGGACGGGCGGACGGATGGCGCGGCCGACGCCCGCCCGGGGCGCGGCACCGCACCCGGGCCGGCTGTCGGGTCCCGTGTACTCGGTGTGACGAGAATCGCCATTGTTGGAATTTTCGTCAATAGGCGGAACCGAACCGGCAACCGGTGGAACGCGGCCGGTGGCGGCCCCGGTTCAGTCCCGGCCCGGACCGGTGCTGACGGCGTTTCCGGAGCGCCGGCATGTCCGCTCCGGGAGGGGGCAGACGCCCGGCCGTCCTGTCCACGGAGACTGCGGAGGAGCACCCTCATGGCGAACCGGACGGAGCCGATCGACCGGGAGGCGGGGAAGCCGGCCGGACCACCCGGCGGGGGAGGCACCGCGACCGACATCCCGGCCAGGCTGGACCGGCTGCCCTGGTCGAGCTGGCACTGGCGGATCGTCATCGGGCTCGGCACCGTCTGGATCCTGGACGGTCTGGAGGTCACGATCGTCGGCAACATGGCGGCCCGGCTGGCCGAGCAGGGCAGCGGCATCAGCATCTCCACCACGCAGGTGACCACCGTCGCGGCCGCCGTCTACGTGGCGGGCGCCTGCTTCGGGGCGCTGTTCTTCGGATGGCTGACCGACCGGCTGGGGCGCAAGCGGCTCTTCCTGCTGACCCTCGCGGTCTACCTCGCGGCCACCGCCGTGACGGCGTTCTCCTGGAACGCCTGGTTCTTCTTCCTCTGCCGGTTCTTCACCGGCTTCGGGATCGGCGGCGAGTACGCGGCCATCAACTCCGCGATCGACGAACTCATCCCGGCGCGGCTGCGCGGCCGGATCGACCTGGTCATCAACGGCAGCTTCTGGATCGGCGCGGGGCTCGGCGCCTTCGCGTCGATCGCCCTGCTCGACACCTCGCTGTTCGCCACCGACCTGGGCTGGCGGCTGGCCTTCGGCATCGGGGTGGTCCTGGGCCTGGTGATCCTCCTGGTCCGCCGGCACGTCCCCGAGAGCCCGCGCTGGCTGGTCGTCCACGGACGGGCCGACGAGGCGGAGGCGGTGGTCGCCGAGGCCGAGCGGATCACCCGGGAACGGACCGGGGCCCCGCTGCCGCCGGTCGACGGCGAGCCGATCGTGATCCGCGAGCGCGCCCCGCTCGGGTTCCTCGCGATCGCCCGCACCGTGGTCGCCCGCTACCCGCGCCGGGCGGTCCTCGGGCTGTCGCTCTTCGTCGGGCAGGCCTTCCTCTACAACGCGGTGACCTTCGGCTACGCCGTCATCCTCACCACGTTCTTCGACGTGCCCGAGGCCGACACCGGCTACTACTTCGCGGTGATCGCGGTCGGCAACTTCCTCGGCCCGCTGCTGCTCGGCCACTTCTTCGACTCGGTCGGCCGCAAGCCGATGATCGCCGGCACCTACATCGGCTCCGGCGTGCTGCTGTTCGGCACCGCCGCGCTCTTCCAGCAGGGCGCGCTGTCCGCCGCCACCATGACGGCCTGCTGGACGGCGGTCCTCTTCCTCGCCTCGGCGGGCGCGAGTTCGGCCTACCTGACGGTCAGCGAGATCTTCCCGCTGGAGACCAGGGCGCTGTGCATCGCCTTCTTCTACGCCGTCGGCACGGCGGCCGGCGGCATCAGCGGACCGCTGCTGTTCAACGGCCTGGTGAGCACGGGGGAGGTCTCCGACACCACCCTCGCGTTCTGCGTCGGTGCCTCGCTGATGACCGTCGCCGGGCTGGTGGAGGCGGCGATCGGGGTCCGGGCGGAGCGGCGGAGCCTGGAGGACCTCGCCGCCCCGCTGAGCGCCGTGCGGGGCGGCTCCGCCTGACCCGCCCGGTCCGGGCCGGCGGCTCTCACCCGCCGGCCCGGGCGGCCGGCCGGTCGTGCGGCAGGAGCAGCGCGGCGCCGAGGCCGACGACGCCGAACACGGCGAGCGCGATCATGGCGGCGGCGTAGCCGTTGCGGGTGAGTTCGGAGACCAGGACGGTCCCGGCCACGGCGGTCCCCAGCGAGGAGCCGAGGTTGGAGACGCTGCGGGAGAGGCCGGAGATCTCGCCCTGGCGGCTGTCCGGGAACGCCGACTGCACGACGTTGACCGACGGGGTCAGCATCAGGCCGAGGCCGAGCCCGATCAGCAGGAGACCGGGGGTGAAGGCCCAGACGTCGTCGGAGGCGCGCACCAGCAGGAGCAGCACGACGATCCCCGCGGTGGTGGCGGCGAAGCCGGTGACGATCAGGGTGCGCTGGGCGCGGCGCTTCGCCAGCCGCTCGGCGGCGAGCGAGGAGGCCAGCAGGCCGACGGTCGCGGCGGTGAAGACGCCGCCGGTGGCGATGGCGCTGTAGCCGCGGACCACCTGGAGGTAGGCGCCGACGGTGAACGAGACGCCCATCAGCACCAGCCACTGGGCGTTCTGGGTGACCAGGCCCAGGTTCGAGGTGCGGTTGCGGAACAGGCCGGTCGCCAGCAGCGGTTCGCGGCCCGCGCGCTCCAGCCGGCGGATCCAGGCGAAGAACCCGGCCAGCACCACCGCGCCGGCCGCCAGCAGGCCGATCATCAGCCAGGTGTTGTTGTCCGCGGCGAGGATGCCGGTGACCAGCAGCACCAGGCCGGCCGCGGACAGCACCGCGCCGACCGCGTCGAACGGCCGCCGCGGGTCGGCGGGCAGCGGGTCCTCCAGGTTGCGGGAGAGGAACAGGATCACGGCGATCACCACGACCTGGAAGCCGAAGTTGGCGCGCCAGCCGATCGCGGTGGTGAGCAGACCGCCGATCAGCGGTCCGGCCGCCGCGCCGATGCCGCCGAGCGCCATGATCGCGCCGAAGGCCCGGGCCCGGGCGGTGGTCCCGGTGAACAGCAGGGTGGTGAGGATGTAGACCGGCGGGATCAGCAGGGCGGTGCCGACGCCCTCCAGCACCGAGTTGCCGAGGACGAGCACGCCGAGCCCCGGTGCGGCGGCGCTGAGCAGGGCGCCGACCCCGTAGACCGCCAGGCCCAGCAGCAGGCAGCGCCTGCGGCCCCAGCGGTCGGTGAGCTTGCCGCCCGGGATCATCAGCGCGGCCATCACCAGCAGGAAGACGGTGATGGCCACCTGGACGCCCTGGACGGTGGTGTCGAGGTCCTTGCTGATGTCGTTGATCATCACGTTCATGCTGGAGCCGGCGAAGCTGCAGATGAACTGGGCGAGGGCCAGCGGCACCAGCACCCGCCGCCCGGCGGCGGTGGGTCCGGCCGCGGCGGCGGTCATGAGCGGCCCCCTCCGTCGGGCGCGGTGAGCACGGCGTGGAGCGCGGCCACGTCGACCGCGATGATCATGAGCGACCAGGCGGGATAGCTCGGCAGGAAGACGAACTGCACGAAGACGTTGGCGCACAGCACCGCCACCGGGAACCAGCGGCTCGGGAGGTCCCCGGTCAGCAGGGTGATGCCGGCCAGTCCCTGGGCCACGGCGAGGGCCAGCACCGTCCAGCCCAGGCTGTGCAGGTCGCCGAAGACGTAGCGGCCGGAGCCGGTGACGACGGGCGAGTCGATCAGCGCCGCCATGGCGTCCCACCCGTTGAACAGGGCCAGCAGGATCAGCGCGACGCCCGCGAACGGCAGCAGGTTCCGGCGCGGCCGCGCCGGGTGGGAGGGTGAGGCCATCACCGGGCTCCTTCCGTGGTCCTGCGTCTGGTTGCGCCGGTCGGCCCGGACGGGCCGTCAGGCGGTGCCCCGGCGGTCGAGCGCCTCGTCCAGGGCGAGCGCGGCGTCGATCAGGGCGAGATGGGTGAACGCCTGCGGGAAGTTGCCCAGCTGTTCGCCGGAGGGACCGATCTCCTCGGCGAACAGGCCCACGTGGTTGGCGTAGGTGAGCATCTTGTCGAAGGCGTAGCGGGCCCGGTCGACCCGGCCGGCCCGGGCGAGGGCCTCGACGTAGAGGAACGAGCAGAGGTTGAAGGTGCCCTCGGTGCCGCTCAGCCCGTCCGGCGAGGCGGCCGGGTCGTAGCGGTAGACGAGGCTGTCGCAGACCAGTTCCCGGTCCATCGCGTCCAGGGTGGACAGCCAGTCCGGGTCGGTGGGGGAGAGGAAGCCGACCTTGGGCATCAGCAGCAGCGAGGCGTCCAGGACCTCGGTGTCGTAGTGCTGGACGAACGCCCCGCGCCCCGGGCTCCAGGCGCGCTGCACGATCTGGCGCAGGATGTCGTCGCGCACCGAGCTCCAGCGGTCCAGGTCGGCGGGGCGTGCGTGGGTGCGGGCCAGCCGGACGGCGCGGTCGAAGGCCACCCAGCACATCAGCCGGCTGTAGGTGAAGTCCTGCCGCCCGCCGCGGGTCTCCCACACGCCCTCGTCGGCCCGGTCCCAGTGCTCGGTCAGCCAGTCCACCAGGCGGCGGAAGGCGTCCCAGCCGCGCAGCGCGCCCATCTCGCCGTCGTCGGCGGCGAAGGCGTAGGCGGCCTCGCCGTAGATGTCGAGCTGGAGCTGGTCGGCGGCGGCGTTCCCGGCGCGCACCGGGAACGAGCCCAGGTAGCCCTCCCAGTGCCCGAGGGTCTCCTCGCCCAGGTGCGGGTCCCCGTCGATCCGGTACATGATCTGGAGCCGTTCGCCCTGGGCGCCGGCCGCGGCCTCGACCCGGTCGCGCACCCAGCGGCGGAAGGCCCGCGCCTCGTCGTGGAACCCGAGGCCGATCAGGGTGTGCACCGAGAGCGAGGCGTCCCGGATCCAGGTGTAGCGGTAGTCCCAGTTGCGCTCGCCGCCGACCTGCTCCGGCAGGCCCATCGTCGCCGCGGCGATCAGCGCGCCGGTCGGCCGGTAGCTGAGGAGCTTCAGGGTGATCGCCGACCGGTCCACCATCTGGCGCCAACGGCCGTGGTAGGTCGACGACTTGAGCCAGTCGTACCAGAACGCCCGGCAGTCGTCGAAGGCGGCGAGGGTGTCCTGGTCGCGGGGCGGCGCGGGCAGCACCCCGCCCGGTGCGCGGGCGGTCAGCACGATCGTGGTCATCACGCCCGCGTCCAGGGTGAACCGGGCGGTCACGTCGGTGCCGTCCGGCTGGAGCACCACGGGCTCGGAGACCTGCACGCACAGCTCCTGGTCGGGGCCGCGCAGCAGGACGGTCCGCTCGTCCGGCCGGGTCAGCCGGTGCTCGGCGCGGCCGTAGTCGAACCGGGGCCGGCACTCCAGCACGAACGGCACCCGGCCGCGCACCACCCGGGCGGTCCGGATGATCCGGTGCTGGTCGCTCGGCTGCGGCGAGGTGTCCGGGAGCATGAAGTCGATCACCTCCGCGACCCCCTGCGGGGCGAGGAAGCGGGTGACCACGATGGCCGTGCCGGCCAGGTACAGCTGCTTCACCCGGACGTCGGGCACCGCGTCGCGGTCGACCGAGAGCCGGCACCGGCCGCCCCTGCGGTGGTCCAGCAGGGCGGCGAACAGGCTGGGGGAGTCGAACCGGGGGGTGCACCACCAGTCGATGTCGCCGTCGGTGGAGACCAGGGCGGCGGTCTGCAGGTCGCCGATGATCCCGTGCTCGGCGATCGGGGGGTAGGGACTCATGGTGCGTGCTCCCCTGCTGTACGGCGGCGGGCGGTGGAAGGGGACCTTCCGGCAGGTGGGGAAGTGCCGGTGCCGCCACCGTACGAACGGCGGCCGGGGCGGCGGATCACCCCGGCCGGGTGATCCGGCGGCGCCCGGGCGCCACCGAGACTGGGAGCACCGCCGACCGATCACCACCGAGGCGAAGGGAGCCGGCCCCATGCGCTACGAGATCAGGGTGTCCGGCGTGCTGCAGGAGACGACCCGTCAGGAGGGCTTCCCCGAACTGGAGAGCAGGACGGTCCCCGACCAGACCCTGCTGGTCGGGGACGTCGTCGACGAGGCGCACCTGTTCGGACTGCTGAACCGCTTCCAGGCGCTGGGGCTGACGGTGACGGAGCTGCGCCGGCTGCCGGAGTGACCGGGCGTCCGGCCGTCCTTCCCGGCGCCCGCCGCCCGCTTCCGCCGCCCGCCCGCCGCCGCTGCCGCGCCCGCCGGCGGGTCCGGCCGCTCAGCGCCCGCCCAGCAGGTCCAGCCGGACGGCGGTGCGCACCGCCTCGCGCCGGCTGCCCGTCAGCAGCTTCCGGTTGACGCTCTTGAGGTGTGTCTTCACCGTGTTCGGCGACAGGAACAGCTCGTCGGCGATCTCCTGGGTCGACAGCATCCGCGCCGCGCAGCGCAGGACCTCGCGTTCGCGCTCGGTCAGCGGTTCGGCCGGAGCGGGCGGCGCGAAGGGTCCGCCCGCCGGGCCGCCGGGAGCGACCGGCCGCAGGTCGTCCGGCAGCCAGGCGTGGGCACCGGCCGGCCGCGGCCGGCGGCCCAGCTGACGGCGCACCCACGGCGCCGCCTCGCGGAACGGCCGGCGCAGCCGCTCCGGTTCGGCGGTCGCCAGTGCCTGCGACAGCAGCCGGGGGCCGTCCGGACCGTCCTCGTCGGCCTGCGCCAGCAGCAGCAGCGCCCGGGTGCGGATCGCGCTGCCGACCGCGGGGTCGGCCCGCAGCTCCCGCAGGCGTTCGAGCGCCCGCGCCTCGTCCAGGCCGGCGGCCAGCGCGGCCCGCGCCGCCGCCAGCACCGCGTCCGGTGCCCGGACCGGCCCGTCCGCCAGGACGGCCACCGCCTCCTGCGGCCGGCCGGCCGCCAGCAGCGCGGCGGAGGCCGTGACGGCCAGCCGCTCGCGGCCCCAGCCGGACGGGCGGCCACCGGCCCCCTCGCGGCGGGCCCCCGCCCGGGCCAGCAGCCGCAGCGCGGCGTCCGGACGGCCGTGCGCCAGGTGCAGTCCGGCCCGGATCACGCTGTCCCCCAGGGCGGCCACCGGGTCGCGGTCCGGCTCGTGGCCGGGCCCGTGACCCCGGTCGCTCCCTCGTTCGTGCCCCTGCTCGGACCCGTCCGTGCCGCTCGGGCCGCCGTCGGGGTCCTCGTCCTCGGCCGGGCCCGGCAGCGCGCCGCGGGCGGCGGCGAGCTCGTCGCGTTCCAGCGCCGCGCCGGCCAGTACCAGGGCACCGACCCCGCCCCGCCCCCCGGCCGGCAGCCCGGCGAGGTCGGCCGCCTCGTCGGCCTCCCGGACCAGGCGCTCGGCCCGCCCCGGCCGGCCCTCCAGGTAGTCGATCAGCGCGAGCCGGCACAGCGCGTCGTGCCGCGGCCGGGCGGTCGCCGGCGAGGCCGGGGCCCGGGCGGCCCGCTCCAGCGCCCGCCGGGCCTCGTCGGTCCGGCCGTGCCAGAGCAGCGCCGAGCCCAGGCCGGCGTCCACCAGGGCCAGCAGCTCGGGGTGCCGGTCCAGGGCGCCGGCCGGGGCCCGGAGCGCCAGCTCGTGGGCCCGGCGGGCGGCGCGCTCGGCGAGCACCGCCGAGCCGAGCAGCCCGGCCGCCCCGGCGTGCACGAAGGCGGCGGCCAGCTGGAGCGGCGTCTGCTGCGCGGGCAGCCGGGCCCCGGCCCGGTCCAGCACCCGCAGCGCGGCCCCCGCCTCCGCCCGGGCCAGGTGGACCGCCGCGCGGACCACCTCGGCGTCCGGGGTCCGCTCGGTCGGCGGCATCCGGGAGAACAGGGCGCACAGTCGCCCGGCGTCGCGCCCGGTGAGCAGCTCGCCGACGGCGAAGCGGTCGACGAGCAGCCGGGCGGCCAGACCCCACGCCCCGGCCCCGGCCGCGTGGTCCAGCGCCGTCCGGTACCGGCCGTGGTCGGCCAGCCAGTGCGCCGCCCGCACCCGCAGTCCGTCGATCCGCTCGGGGGCGCAGGCCCGCAGGTGCAGGCGCAGGATCCCGGCGAACATCGGGTGCAGCCGGTACCAGCCGTCGGGCAGGGCCTCGGTGAAGGCGTTCTCCTGGTGCAGCCGCTCCAGGATCCGCCCGCCGTCGCGGCGGCCCGTGAGCGCGTCCGCGAGGTCGGGGTGGACCAGGTCCAGGAGGCTGCAGCTCAGCAGCAGGTCCTGGGCCGGCGCGGGCTGGGTGCGCAGCACCTCGGCCAGCAGGAAGTCCGCGAGCACGGTCGGTCCGGCGCCGATCCGTCCGAGGTACCCGTCCGGGTCCTCGGCGTCCCGCGCCGCGAGGGCGAGCAGCCGCAGCCCGGCCGCCCAGCCGGACGTGGCGCGGTGCAGCGCCCCGACGGTGGCCGGGCGCAGCCGCAGCCCGTGGCGCTCCAGCAGGGCGGCGGCCTCGGTGCGGTCCAGCGC
Source organism: Kitasatospora sp. NPDC056327 (assembly GCF_042261735.1). NCBI lineage: Bacteria > Bacillati > Actinomycetota > Actinomycetes > Kitasatosporales > Streptomycetaceae > Kitasatospora > Kitasatospora sp. NPDC056327. The sequence goes on from NZ_JBHJRC010000100.1 coordinate 21,387, forward strand.
GAGGTCGGCGGCCCGGACCTCGGCCAGCTCGTCCGCGGCCCGGTAGCGGTGCAGCGGCAGCGGCGGCTCGCTGCGGCCGACCAGGACCAGCCGCAGCCGCCCCGCGGTGTGCCGGACCAGGTCGTGCAGCTGCCGCGCCAGGCGGAGGTCGGCCAGGTGTTCGCACTCGTCCAGGACCAGGACCAGCGGGCGGTCCCGCGCGCCGATCCAGTCGGCCAGCCGCAGCAGCAGGGAGGGCTCGACGTGCTCGGCCCGGGCCGGGACGCCGATGCCGTCGGGCAGGTCGGCCGCGACGGTGCGCAGCGCCTCGCGGACGTAGGTCCAGAAGGTTCCGGGGCCGGCGTCACCGGGCTCCAGGGTGAGCCAGCCGGCCGGGCCCGGGAGGCGGCCGCGGGCGAGCCAGTCGGTCACCAGCAGGGTCTTCCCCGCCCCGGCGGGGCCGCTGACCAGGGTCACCGGCCGCAGCACCGCCGCGTCGAGGCGGGTGAGCAGGCGGTCGCGGCGCAGGAACGCGCCGGCCGGGGGGCAGGGCGGCCGGACCCGGGCGGCGAGCACGGGATCGCCACCGGGCAGCAGTGCGGGCGCGCCCGAGGAGCCGGGCGCCGTGCGGGAGTGCAGCATGCGGCCACCACCTGGTGGTTGCGCCGTACGGTGGCACGGCCGGGCGCGGCGCGGCCGGGGATGCGGTGCCGGGGCGGCACGTGTCGCGGGCCGCTCGGGGACGCGCCCCCTCGACCGTAGTACGGCCCCGCGGCGGGGTGCCATCCGAGCCGCCGCCGCCCCGCTTCACCTGCCGGGGGTGAGGCGGGGCGGCGGCGGCCGGGCGACGATCGGGGCAGGGCCCACCGGCCCGGGCCCGCCACCCGCCGCGGGCGCCGTTCCGTCCCCGGAGGAGGCCGCCGTGACCGCACCCGGACGACCGGGACCCCGCCGTCCCGTCCCCGGTCCGCCGGGTCCGCCCGGGCCACCGGGGGCGGACCCCGGCGGGCGGCCCGACCCGGGGCCGGCGGAGGCGGCCCGGCGGACGGACTACGCCGGAGCGGTCTACGGATCGATGCTGGCGGCCTCCGTGATCGCCGCCTCCGGCCTGGACGGGGCGCACCCCCGGCTCTCGCTGATCCTGCTGCTGGTGATCACCGGTCTGGTGTTCTGGGCGGCGCACGTGTACGCGCACGTCGCCGGGCAGCGGGAGGCGGGCCGGCAGGTGACCTGGCGTCAGGTCCGTTCGGTGGGGCGGCACGAGTGGCCGATCGTCGAGGCGGCGGCGCTGCCGGCCCTGGCGGTGCTGGTCAGCCCGTGGCTCGGGTCGGGGGAGAACGCCTGGCTCGCGCTCGGGGTCGCGGTGGCCCAGCAGGTGTGCTGGGCGAGTCTGGGTGCCCGGAGGGCCGGTGCCACGCCGCGCCAGGTGGTCGCCGAGGGCACGGTCAACCTGTTGCTGGGGCTGGTGATCGTGGCGGCGAAGGTCGCGGTGGCGCACTGAGCCGGTGCGGTGCCGACGGCTGCCGGGGTGCGGGCCGTGCGGTGGTGGGGTGCCGGAATCACCCGCTCCGGGTGGTCCGGACGCGGCGCCGCTCTGCGGGACTGGAGGGTGGGAGGCAGCTCTCCCGACCGGAGCCCCACCAGTCACCTGGAGGCCAGCATGACCGCCGCCGCTCCCCATGGCGCCGCCCGTCCCCGCCGCCACGGCGCGTCCCCCGGCACCGGCCACATCGGCTCCGGGCTGACGACCTTCGCCGGCGTGCTCCTGGTGCTGGTGGGCTCCCTCAACGCCCTGGACGGCATCTCCGCCATCGCCGGATCCCACGTGTTCATCGGCGACGCCCACTTCGTCTTCGGCGACCTGCTGGCCTGGGGCTGGGTGATGCTGGCCCTGGCCGTCGCCCAGCTCGCCGCCGCCTACGGCGTGCTGGCCCTGCGCACGCAGTGGGCCCGGTGGGCGGGTGTCGTCGTGCTGGTGCTCAACGCCTTCGCACAGATGGCCTTCGTCCCGTCGTACCCGCTGTGGTCGCTCGCGATCATCGCCATCGACGTGGTGGCCATCTACGGCCTGACCGTCCACGGCACGCCCGACCAGTGGGCGCCGCAGGCGGAGGAGACCGCCGGGCCCCGCCGCTCCGGTCCCGCGGGCTGACCATTGCCGGCCGAACGCCGGGGCCCGGGCGCCGCCGTCCGGGCCCCGGCCCCGTGGGCCCCCGGGTACGTGAAGGAGGACGGCGCCCCGCCGCTGGACATCACGGAGACGGATCCCTCCCGGGCGTGGGCCGCGGGCGCACCGGTGTCGTCGCCCGCCGACCTGAACCGGTTCTTCTCGGCGGTCGTCGGCGGCGAGCCGATGCCCGCGGCGCGGCCGGCCCGGATGCGCACGACCGTCCCGGCGGAGTACCTGGGCCCCGGCGCCCGCCACGATCTGGGCCCCGCCGCCCGCCCGCTCTCCTGCGGGGGCCTGTCCTGGGGACACGGCGGCACGCTGCCCGGGTACGCCACCCGGGGTGGTGCGACGGAGGACGGCCGGGCCGTGAACATCGCCGTGACCGGGGGCCCGTCGCCGGAGGCGGAGCGGCGGGTGGCCGACGCCGCCGACGCGGCGCTCTGCCGCTGAGCTGAGAGGGTGTCCGGAATTCGCCGGCGTGGTCCGCGGCAGGGCGGGCAGACGCGGCACGGGCCGGTGCTGACGGCCCGTCGGCAGCGGATCCGGCGGGCCGTCGGCACCCGCCCGGCGCACGTCGCGCGACCGCCGCCCGCGAGGAGGAGTTCCGATGACCCGGCCCGTTCCCCCGAACCTGTCCGTCGCCCATCTGGCCGCCGAGGCCGCCGAACTCCTGCGGGCGGCCGGGAGCGCCCCGCAGGGCGGTCGCCCGGAACTCCTGCACACCGCCGAGGCGGCCGAGGCCGTCGGCGCCCTGGCCGGGCTCACCGCCCGCCTCCCCGAACTGCTCGACCGCATCGAGGCGTTCCTCAGCAGTGAGCAGGCGGCCGGCCGGATCGCCTCCGCGGCCGACGGGGACGAGACCTTCGCGGCGGTGCGGACCGCCCGGGACGCGCGTGAGCAGCTCTACGAGGCGAGCCGGACGGCCGCCCTGCTGGCCGAGGCCCTCGCGGCGGCGGCCACGACCCTGGCTCCGCTGGGTGCCACCCGCACCGCGGGCGGTCCGACGGTCCCGCACGTCTGAGCGCTCACCGGGACTCCGGCCGGTCCGCCCACTCAGCCCGCTCCAGCCGCCAGACCACCTCGGTCCCGCTGCCGGCGGGCGGCACCGGCGGGGCCGCCCGCCCGCGCCGGATCTCGGTGAAGCCGAGCCGGCGCGGGACGGCGGCGCTGGAGGTGTTGGCCGAGTCGTGCGCGATCTCGACGAACTCCACGTCCGGCAGCGCGAACATCTCGCGGGCCAGGGCCGCCGCCGCGCGCGTGGCGATGCCCCGGCCGGTGGCGGCCGGGTGCAGCCAGTACCCGAGGCGCGCGCCCCTGGGGTGCGCGGCCCGGTAGGCCTGGCCCATGCCCGCGAGGGTGCCGTCCGGCAGGACGACGGCGTAGTTGTACACCTCGCCGTCCTGCCACCTGATCCCGGTCCGGGCCAGGAACGCCCGGGTGTTCTCCTCGTCGTGCGCCTCGACCCAGGTCTCCCAGGGGCGCAGGTGCTCCAGCGATTCCTCGATCAGGGCGAACGCCGCGGCGAAGTCCTCCCGCTCCCGCCACCGCCGCAGCACGAAGTCGCCGCAGTCGATGAGCTCCCTCGGTCGCGCCATGACGGTCATGATGGCGCGCGCCGTGCCCGCACCGCCAGGGGCGGGGGCCGCCGTGGGCGGGTTCCGGTGGCCCCCGCCCCTCCGTGGGTCGGGACGGTCAGTACCGGTCGCCGAAGCGCTGCCGGAAGCGCTCGACCCGGCCGGCGGCGTCGAGGACGCGGGACCGGCCGGTGAGGAACGGGTGGCTCGCCGAGGAGATCTCGACGTCGATCACCGGGTAGGTGCGGCCGTCCTCCCACTCGACCGTGCGGTCACTGGTGACTGTCGAGCGGGTCAGGAAGGCGAACTCGCCGGCCCGGTCGCGGAAGACGACCGGCTCGTACGCGGGGTGGATGGCGTTCGTCACGGGATGCTCCTTCGGGTCGTGCGTGGTCGTGCGTGGTCTTCCGTCGCGGTGCGTGGTCGTGCGGACGGGGCCGGTGGATCAGCGCTCCTCGCGGAAACCGACGTGCCGGCCCACTACCGGGTCGTACTTGCGCAGCACCAGCCGGTCCGCGTCGGTGCGGCGGTTCTTGCGGGTCACGTACGTGTAGCCGGTGCCCGCGGTGGAGCGGAGTCCGATCACCGGGCGCAGTTCGCTACGGGCCATGGGGGTGTCCTCCCGGAGTCCGGGGCGGCGGGCCGGGGCCCTCCGCCGAAATGGAAGTCGTTTTCACTCGCTTCCAACGCGGACCCCGTCCCACCCATTCCCGATCCGCTGCACGATCCCGGCGGGGGAGGGAGCACCGCCGGGACCGGCCCGGTCAGGACAGCCGGGACAGCCCGCGCCGGGCCGCGCGGCGGCGCAGTCCGGGCAGCGGCACGAGGACGGCCTCGGCGGTCTGCCGCTGCCGCTCGTGGAGCACGCCGTGGGCGAAGGCGTCCCGGCGGCCTTCGCGGGAGCCCGCCAGCGCGACCAGTTCCTGCCGGGCCACCACGGTGTCCTGGTGGGTGCCCAGCGCCTTGTGCAGCTTCTTCGTCCGGCCGGCGAACCTCGCCGCCCGCTTCGCCGCACGCCCGGACAGCCCGGTCCGGGCCTCGTCCGCGGTGTACCGCGCGCGCTTGGCGGCCTTGCGGGCGCGGTGCAGCGCCCGGTCGCGACCCGGACCGGGTTCCTGGTCCAGGGCGTGGTCGAGCCGTTCGACGGTCCGCCGCTGTTCCCGGCGCAGGGTGGCGGACAGGTGCTCACGGGCGTCGCGAGCGGCCCGGCGGCGGCGCAGCGGTGGATCCGCCGCGAACGCGTCGAGCCCGTCGAGCAGCGCGAAGTACCGCCCGCCGTCGAGCTCGGCGACCGCCTCCCGCCAGGCGTGCCGGTAGCCCCGGGCGTAGTGCTCGGTGAGACGGCCGCGGAGCGTGCCGTCGCGCAGCGCGACGGGCACCGCGTCCACGAGGGCGACCAGGCGCTCGCCGAGCACCTCCTGGTCGCGGGCCCGGCCGAGCACCTGCCCGAGCCACCGCAGTTCCGCGGTCGGCCGTTCGACGCCCTGCCGGTCGAACAGGCGCCGGTTGGCCTTGAGCAGGCTGCGGAGCCGGCGTGCGGTGACCCGCATCCGGTGCACGGAGTCGGGCTCGTCGCGCCGGACGGCGGCGTCCAGGGCCAGGAGCTCCCCCAGACGGGCACGGAAGGCCTCCAGGACGACGGCGCCGGCCGATCCCGCCGGTCCGG
>NZ_JBHJRC010000101.1:0-26695 GCF_042261735.1 Kitasatospora sp. NPDC056327
CCGCCGGGCCGGGCGCCGGAGGCCGGGAGCACGGCCGTTCCGCAGGTGGGGGATCATGGAAGCCGGTGCTCGATGGCGAGGCCGACCGTTGACACCGCCCGAACACGAGGAGCCTGCCATGCCCGCCCGTATCCTGCTGGTCCGCCACGGCGAGACCGACTGGTCGGCCACCGGCCGCCACACCGGCCGCACCGACATCCCGCTGACCGGGGCCGGCCGGGCGATGGCCCGGGCGCTCGGCACCCGGCTGGCCGCGGCGCCGTGGAACGGCCTGCCCGACGCGCTCGTGTACACCAGCCCGCTCGACCGCGCCAAGGAGACCTGCGCCCTGGCCGGCCTCGGCGACCGGGCGGTGGAGCGCCCCGAGCTCCTCGAATGGGACTACGGCCGGTACGAGGGCCGCACCGGCGCCGACATCCGGTCCGGCGACCACCCCGGCTGGCTGATCTGGCGCGACGGCGTCCCCGGCGGGGAGAAGCTCTCCGACGTCGCCGCCCGGGTCGACGCCCTGCTCGCCGACCTCAACGCCGCCCACGGCGTCCCGGACCCGGACACCACGGTCATGCACTGCGCCGACCGCGACGTCGTGCTGTTCGCGCATGGCCACCTGCTGCGCATCCTCACCGCCCGCTGGCTGGGCCTGCCGCCCGAGTACGCCCAGCGCTTCAAGCTCGGCACCGCCGCGCTCTGCGTCCTGTCCTGGGAGTACGGGGCGCCCGCGGTCGAGCTGTGGAACGACCAGGGGCACCTGGAGAACCAGGGGCACTGAGCCACGCCAGTCCGTCGGCGGCCCCGCCGGCCGGCCGGCGGACGGTCGGGCGGCAGTCCGTCGGCGGTCGGTCGGGCGGGCGGCGGTCGGTCGCCGGTCGGTCAGGCGGCGGTCGCCGCGCCGTACTCGGCGAGGAACCGCCCGACCTCCGGCACCCGCCGGTGCTGCCGCAGCCGCTGCGCGGTGTCGGCGAGCATCGAGCGGATCCGGGCGGACCCGACGTCCCCGAACAGCGCGACGGCGGCCGACCCGTGCCCGGCCGCACCCGCCACGTCCCCCCGGCCGAGCCGGTCGTGGGCGAGTTCGGCGGTGTAGAGCACCCGGTTGCGCACGAAGCGCGGCGCCTGCAGCGTCATGGCCAGTTCGGCCTGGCCGCTGGCCCGGTCCCAGTCGCCGAGGGCGGACCAGCACTGGGCCTGCAGACCGGCGAGTTCGGCGGCGCCGAAGAACGACATCCACTCCGGGTCGCGCCCGGACGGCCCCTGGTCGAACAGACGGCAGGCCCGGGCGACCGCCCGTTCGCAGGCGCCGCGGTCCTGCAGCAGCGCCCAGCCGCCGGCCTCGCGCATCGCCAGCAGGGCGAGCAGCCGGTCGGAGCCGAGGTGCCGGGCGGCGACCTGGCCGGCCTGGGCCGCGCGCAGCGCCTCCCGGGGGCGGCCGGCGTCCCGGGCCAGGAAGGCGCTGTTGCTGAAGACGTGCGCCTCCAGCGCGGAGTCACCGGCCATCCGCGCGGTGGCCAGCGCCTCCGCGTAGTACGAGCGGGCGTCCGCGAGCCGGTTGGAGTCGTGCGCCAGCCAGCCCACCGAGATGGCCAGTTCGCCGGCCCCGGCCTGGAGCCTGCGCTCGATGTCGGTGGAGTACTCGCAGGCGTCGAGCAGCAGGTAGGCCTTCCGCAGCGAGCGGCCGGCCTGCTCGAACAGGGCGTCGGCGCCGTGCGCGTCGTCGGCCAGCCGGATGTCCCGGACGGCCTGTTCGACGCCGAGGACCTCGGCCGTGCCGACCTTGCGGGGCAGCGGGACGGGACCGGCGCGGCCGGGCCCGACGGCGTTCCCCGGTGCTGGACGGGCGGCCGCGCCGTGGGGGGCGGCGGCCGTGGGGAAGGTGACCACGGGGGCCGTGGCCGCGAGGGCCGGGCCCGGTCGGTCGATGCCGATCACGGTGGCCAGCGCGGCAGGGCCGCCGGCCAGGAACGTACGGCGACGCACGTCGTCGTTCTCCTCGTCGCAGGGGGGCGGTTCGTCGGGCCCCCGGGGCGCCGTCGCGAACCTCGGCACCGGGGCCCCGTCCGGTGGGGGCGGATCCGCGTACGGCGAGGCAGCGTACGGGAGTTGGGTGGAGAGCGGCGAGCGCGGGGCGGGCGGCCGCGGGAACGGCGGATGGAGGTCCGGCGGCGTGCCGGCGTCCCGCTCCCCGCCGGGGGCGGGGCCGGGGCGGTCCCGCGGCCCGCCCGCGCCGTCCGCCGGGCGGCGGCGGACCGCGGTGCGGGGGGCGAAGCCGAGGTCGGCGAGCGAGCGGTCCGGCCACATGTGCCGGAACACCCGCTCGTACGCGTAGTTGGGGCAGCGGATCTCGCCGGACTCGACGCGGCCGACGTACCGGGCGTCGCAGGAGACGTGCTCGCCGATCTCGCGGGCGGCCCGGCGCACGGCCGTGGCGAACTCGCCCGGCGAGCGGTCGCCGCGCAGGGCGCGCATCGCGGTGTTGGGTGACGGGCGGGTCGGCTCGGCCGGTGGGGTGGCTGCCATGGTGCGCTCCGTGGTGGTGCGGGACGGTCGTGCGGGGGTCGGGACGGCGGTGGGACGGCGGGGGCGACCGGCCACGGGTGGGTCCGGTGGGGCCCGGCGGGCGCCGGGCGCCCCCGACAGTACCCGGAGTCACCGTGCGGACACAGTGAGTTCGCAGACGATGTGCTGGCAATTCAGGGCAAAACGGGCATCGTTGGCGGGATCCGCCATGAAATGCCATGCCTTCCCGCCGGGCACCCCGTGGCCTCGGACGCGTGCCCGGCGTTGTCCTGGTACATGGAAGCCCCGGCCGCCGTCCCCCCGCCGTTCCCCAGCGGCACCCCCACCCGGGTGGCGCGGCTTCCAGTCCCGACGAGGTGACAGGAGGGCCCATGCCGGCCACTGGAGGACCGAAGTACCGCCGCCCGGTCGCCGGAAGGACGCTCCCGGCAGCGGTCCCCGCCCTGCTGCCCGAACCGGCCGACGACCGGACCGCCGGACCGGCCCCGTCCGGCGGCGGCCCGGCCCGCCGCCCGCGCGCCGGGGCGGACGGCGTCCCCGTCGCCACGCACGACACCGTCACGGTCGCCCTCCGGCACGGCCTGGAGGCCGTCGACATCCTCCGCCTGCGCCGGGCCTGCGGCTCGGTGCTGCAGAGTCGCGGCGGCGCCACCGTCTCCTTCCTCGTCCCGGCCGGCTCCTCGGCGACCTGGCACCTGCCCGGCAGCTCCTGTACGGCCGGCGCCCACCTGCCGCCCGCCACCGACCCGCGCTGGGTGATGCCCCCGGCGGGCGCCGAGTGCAGCCCCCGTCCCACCGACCCCTGGGTCCTCCGCTCGGCCCTCTGCGAGGCCGCCTGCACCCTCACCGCGGGCGGTCTCGGCCCGTTCTGACCGTCCCCGGCCAGCGCCGGGCCGCCCCACCGCCCCGCCGGCCGGTCGCGCCCGCCTCCACCGGGCCGCGTGACCTTCCCGGGCGGCGGCGATAATGGCCGTCATGGGACGAAGCAACCGAGCGGGCCGCGCCACGGACCGGGACCGCGCCGCGGCGGACGACGCCCCGGCCGCCACCGGCCCCGGCGGCCGCACCCACGCGCAGGGCCCCCTCACCCGTGCCGTCGGCTCCGGCCTCGCCGAACTGCGCCCCGACCGCGACCGCCCCGCCGCCTGGTCGCTGCTGGTCGACGGCGCGCCGCAGTCCCTGGTCGACCTCGCCGACCCCACCCACCTGGGTTTCGAGTACCAGCGCCGGCTCGGTCACCTCGTCGACCTGGCCGCCCCGCCAGGCCGTCCGCTCACCGTGCTGCACCTCGGCGGCGGCGCCCTCACGCTGGCCCGCTACGTCGCCGCCACCCGCCCGCGCTCGCGCCAGCAGGTCGCCGAGACCGACACCGCGCTCACCGAACTCGTCCGCGCCGAACTCCCGCTGGAACGCGGCTGGCAGATCAGGGTGCGCGGCGCCGACGCCCGCGAGGTGCTGGAGCGCGCCCCCGAGGGCGGCGCCGACCTGGTGATCGCCGACGTCTTCTCGGGGGCCCGGGTGCCCGCGCACTGCACCACCGCCGAGTTCACCGCCCTGGCCGCCCGGGCCCTGGCCCCCGGCGGCCGGTACGCCGTCAACATCGCCGACGGCTCCGCGCTCTCCTTCGCCCGCGCCCAGGTGGCCACCCTCGGCGCGGTGTTCCCCGAACTCTGCCTGGTCGCCGACCCGGCGGTGCTGCGCGGCAAGCGCTTCGGCAACCTGATCCTGGCCGCCGCGCACACTCCGCTCCCGCTGGCCGAGCTGACCCGCCGGGTGGCCTCCGACGCCGCCCTCGGCCGGGTCGAACACGGCCGCGCCCTGGCCGACTTCGCCGCCGGAGCCGCCCCGGTCACCGACGCCGGAGCCGCCCCGTCCCCGGCTCCGCCCCCCGGTGTCTTCCGGTAGCGCGCCGGCCCGCCGGCGGCCGGTCCCGGAAAACCGGTCGGCCGAGGGCCCGGCCCCGCGCACAATGGCCCTCCGGAGCACGGCCGTGCCGCCGCCGGCCGCCGGCCGACCCGACCAGGAGGAGCCCGCGCCATGACCATCCGACCGGCCAGGCCGACCGAGGCGGCGGCGCTCACCGCCCTCGCCCTGCGCTCCAAGGCCCACTGGGGCTACGACGCCGGGTTCATGGCGGCCTGCCGGGCCGAACTCACCCTGGACCCGGAGCGGATCGGGGCCGAGCGCACGGCCGTCGCGGAGGGCGGGGACGGCCGGGTCCTGGGCTTCGTCACCCTGACCGGGGAGCCCCCGGAGGGCGAGCTGGGCATGCTCTTCGTGGAGCCCGCCGTCATCGGACGGGGTGTCGGCCGGCGGCTGGTGGAGCACCTGCGCGCCGAGGCCGCCGCGCTCGGCTTCGACCGGGTCACGGTCGTGGCCGACCCGAACGCCGAACCCTTCTACCGCGCGATGGGCGCCGTCCGCACCGGCACGGTCGCCTCCGGTTCGATCGCGGGCCGCGAACTGCCCTCGCTCACCTTCCACTTCCCCGCCTCCTGATCCCTCTCCCCGCCTCCTGATCCCGCTCCCCGGTTCCTGGCGCCGGTTCCCGGTTCCTGGCCCCGGCCCGGCCGGTCCGGCCGGTGTCACGCGGCGGCCGACGGTGCCGGGGCGGTTCCCGGCCTTCCCGGTCCGCCGCGTGCCGACGAGCGGTGTTCCGGTGGGCTTCGTCCTGGTGGGCCGTGCCGTTCCGGGACCGGTCCGTTCAGTGGCCCCTCGGCAGGCCCCGGTGCTTGTACATCGCGGCGCCGGTCAGGGCGAGCCCGGCAGCGATGGGGGCGAGGACGGCGGTCGCGGTGCCCGCGGTGTCGTGCGCGACGGTGACGGCGCCCGTCGCCACCGCCGCCGGCGGCGGGACCGCCGGGCCGGCCGCCGGAAGGGCGGGGGTGGCGGGGCCGGGGTTCCGCCCGGCCGGCCGGGTGCCCCCGCCACCCGCCGGCGCTGGGTGTTCCACCGCGGGAGCCGGGGGCCGTCCCTGCGGTGGCGGGGGCGGGGCGGCCGACCCGTGCCGGTCGGCCCCCGGCCGGGCCGCCCGGGTGCTGTCACCGGGGGCGTCGGCGAAGGGGGCCGACGGTCCGTCGGGGGTGTCCCCGCGGGCCGCGGGGGTCTCGGCGGGGCGGCCCTGCGCCGGGGCCGCGTCCAGGAGTCCGGAGGCGATCGCGAACGCGTCCGGCACGGCGGCCCGCTGGCCCGGCAGGGGGAGTCCGCCGGCCCGGATCCGTTCCTGGAGCACCCCGCCGACCGGGCCGGGCAGGGCGGGCGGCTCCGGTACGGCACCCGCCGGTCCGGCCGCGTCCCCGGCCGGGGGTCCGTCCCCCGCCGTGTTCCCGGGTGCGGACCCGGGAGCGTTTCCCGGGCCGGCGTCGGTGAGTCCGCCGAGGAGTCCGTCGGACGGCCGGGCGGAGCCGGGTACCGCCTGACCGTCCTCGCGCGCCGTCCCCGGCCGGGCGGAGCCGGCACGGCCGGCCGTCCCGCCGTCCACGGCACCGCCCGGGTGCCCGGCCGACGGTCCGTCGGGCACCGCCCCGGCGCCGGCGAGCGCCCTGCCGACGGCCCGGCCGGCCGGTTCCGGGAGCGTCTCGGTGCCGGTCGCCCAGGCGGCAGCGGCACCGAACCCCCAGAGCTGCGCGAGGAGCGCCCCGCCGGCCGCGGCCGTGCGCGGCCTGAGCAACCACCGCCGGGCGGCCCGCCACCCGCCGCCGACGGTCCGTCGGGCGGCTTCCGGATCCCTGGCCGAGTGTTTGGCTCGCACGTGAAGCGAGAACGAGCGGGCCGACCGCGAGGACACGGCCTCCGTCACGGACAGTCATCACGCCCGCCGGCGAGCGGTCCGCCGGGCCGGTCGGTCGCTGCTCGGCAGCCGCACCGCCCGGGGGTCGGGGTGGTCGGTCGTTGGGGTGCTCGGCCGTTGGGGCGCTCAGGAGTTGGGGCGCAGCGTCCAGAGGACGGTCATGACGCCGGTCACCGCGCCGTCGGCGCGGGTGATCTCGACGGTCACCGGGAACTCGGGCCGCTCGCCCGCGTCGAGCTCGGCGACGATGTCGGCGATCGGCCGGCCGAGCACGGCGGTGGCCGTGACGGCGCCCATGGCGAGCTTCTTGTAGGCGATCTCGGCGCTCACCGCGAGCGGCACCGCGCGCGAGAGCTGGTCCCCGAAGGCGCCCAGCACGACGCAGCCGCTGGCCGACTCGGCGAGGGTGAACATCGCGCCGGCGTGCGGGCCACCCACGTGGTTGTGGTACTCGGGCTGGTCCGGCAGCCGGAGCACGGCCCGCTCCGGGGCGGTCTCCAGGTACTCCAGCTTGAGGGTCCGGGCCATCGGCACCGTGGAGTCGAGCAGCAGGCCGATCGAAGGTGTGGTCATGGCCGCAACGTTACTAGCCGGTAGCTTGTTCCGGCAGGCCCCCGGCCGGCGGAAGGGGTGAGACGCGGACCACGGTGCGACGCCCGCCACACCGCCGCGGGCCGCGCCACCGCCGGACGGACCACCGCCGGTGCGCAGCGATGTGAGGGAACGCGAAAAAGCCCGAGGGGCAGGTTCCTTGGAGGAACCTGCCCCTCGGGCGATGGGGTGAGTGACGGGACTCGAACCCGCGGCCACCTGGACCACAACCAGGTGCTCTACCAACTGAGCTACACCCACCATCTGTCCGGACCGTTCGCGCCTCGCGGCGTCCCCGTTCCGACAAGAAGAACTCTACAGGATCCGGAAGGGTGCTCGCGCCAGGGTTTCCTCCCCGTGCGCGCGAGCACCCCGCGGACCTGCCGGCGGCGTGCTCAGCCCGCCGGCGCCTGGTACTTCTCGGCGATCGCGCGGGCGGTGTCGGTGTCCGGGCCGGGCTGCGGGACGAACACCGCCTCGCGGTAGTAGCGCAGTTCGTCGATGCTCTCCCGGATGTCGGCCAGCGCCCGGTGGTTGCCGCCCTTCTGCGGGCTGTTGTAGTACGCCTTCGGGTACCAGCGGCGGGCCAGCTCCTTGATCGAGGACACGTCCACGATCCGGTAGTGCAGGTGGCTCTCCAGGGCCGGCATGTCCCGGCTCAGGAAGCCGCGGTCGGTGGCCACCGAGTTCCCGCACAGCGGAGTGCGCCCGGCCTCCGGCACGTGCCGGCGGATGTACGCGAGCACCAGGGCCTCGGCCTCGGCCAGCGTGACACCGTGCTCCAGCTCGTCGAGCAGCCCGGAGGAGGTGTGCATCGTCCGCACCACCTCGGGCATGTTCGCCAGCGCCTCGGCGGGCGGACGGATGATGACGTCGACCCCCTCGCCGAGGATGTTCAGCTCCGAGTCCGTCACCAGCGCCGCGACCTCGACCAGGGCGTCCCGGTCGAGGTCGAGGCCCGTCATTTCACAGTCGATCCATACCAAACGGTCATTCACGCCACTCACCCTACGGCGCGATCACGCGCCGCGGGCACCGACGGAGCCTGGCGGGGCGCCGGGGCACGGCCCTCGGAGCCGTGTTCCTCGGCCGGGTGACCGTCCGCCTCCCGGACCTCCCGGGCCTCGCGGCCCGGATGACCGTTGACGTGTGCCGGGCGGGGGTCCCGTCCCGGCCGCGCCTCACGGGGCTCCCTGGCCTCCGCCGCGGCGGTGCGCCCGGGCTGCGGACGGAGCTGTCCCGCCCGCGCCTGCCGCGCCCTCGCCTCGGGCGTCCCGCCCGGAGCGGCGGCCGGCAGCCGGCCGCCGGCCGCGCCGTGGACCCGCCCGGCCGCACCGCCCGCCGGGGCCTCGTCCTGCGGCCGGTCGACCGCGCTGCGGTGACCCTGGCCCTGGCCGCGCGCCCCCGGCTGCGGCACCCCGTCCTCGGCGGCGGCGTGCTCCGCCGTCCGGGGCGGCCGGCCCGCACCCGGTCCGGGCTGTGCCGGGACCATCGACGGCCGTGCCGGCCCGCGCCCGGTCCCCGGCTGCCCGGGGTGGGCCTGGTGTCCGGCCGCCTGGTGCGGGTACGGCTGCCCGGCCCGCGCGTGCACGCCCTGACCGGACGGCTGCCCGTGCTGACCCTGGTGCCCGGCACCCGGACCGGCCGGGAAGCCCGGGACCGCGGCGGTACCGTGCCCGGCCGGACCACCGCTCTGGCCCGGGACCGTCCCGCCCGCCGCGGCCGCCGGAGAGGGAACCAGCCCGGCCGTGCGGAGGTCGCCGCCCGGCTGCGCGGCCGTCGCCGGAGCGGGTGCCCCGGGCCGCCGGGCCCGGTAACCGGTCCGGTACGCGGCCGGCGAGACCCCGAGCTGGCGGCGGAAGTGCCCGCGCAGCGCCACCGGCGACCGGAAGCCGCACCGGCGCGCGACGTCGTCCACCGACAGCTCCGAGGTCTCCAGCAGCCGCTGCGCCTGCAGCACCCGCTGGGTGATCAGCCACTGCAGCGGGGCGCTGCCCGTGAGCGTGCGGAACCTCCGGTCGAAGGTCCGCCGGCTCATGTAGGCGCGGGCCGCCAGCACCTCGACGTCGAACTGCTGGTTGAGGTTCTCCAGGGCCCAGGTCACGACCTCGGCGAGCGGGTCGTTGCCGATCTCCTCAGGTAAAGACTGATCGATGTACTGGGCCTGTCCGCCGCCGCTGCGGCGGCTGGGCACCACCAGCCGGCGGGCGAGCGCGTTGGCCGCCTCGGCGCCGTGGTCGCTGCGGACCACGTGCAGGCAGAGGTCGATCCCGGCGGCGGTGCCGGCCGAGGTCAGCACGTCGCCGTCGTCGACGAACAGCTCGCGCGGGTCGACGTGCACCCGCGGGTAGCGCTTGGCGAGGGTCGGCGCGTACATCCAGTGGGTGGTCGCCGGGCGGCCGTCCAGCAGACCGGCGGCGGCGAGGACGAACGCGCCGGTGCACAGGCCGATGATCCGCGCGCCCTCGTGGTGGGCCTTGCGCAGCGCCGTGATCGCCTCGACCGGCGGCGGCTGCGAGATCGAGCGCCAGGCCGGGACGACGATCGTGCCGGCCCGGGCCAGCGCCTCCAGCCCGTACGGGGCGGAGAGGGTGAGGCCGCCGGTGGTGGCGAGCGGGCCCTCCTCGCCGGCGCAGACCAGCAGGCGGTAGCGCGGCACCCCGGCGTCCTGGCGGTCGACCCCGAAGACGGAGAGCGGGATCGAGCTCTCGAAGATCGGCGCGCCGCCGAAGATCAGGACGGCGACGGTCTCGCGGCGGCGGCGGCCGGAGAGCTTGCGGGGCGAGGCGGCCATCACGGGCGTCGAGGAGCCGTTCAGTCCGGCGGGCCCGCCGTGGCCGCCGACGCCGTGCGGCGCGGGGCCGTGTCCCGTGCCGTGGCCGGCTGCACCGAGGCCGGGCGGTCCGGCGGGGAGTCCCCCGGCGGCCACCGCCCCGGACAGGCCGGTCAGCCCGGGGAGCGCCGCGCCGAGGCTGCCGCCGGGCGTCCCCGGGGCGGCGAAGACGGGGGAGGGGGCCGCTGCGAAGGGCGGGAAGCCGCCGTCGGCTCCGCCGTGGCCACCGGGGTGCCCGGCGGAATGGCCGGTAACCGACGTCCCGGTCCGGCCCTCCGGGCCGGCGCCGTACCCGCCGCCGTGGCTGACGGGCGATCGGCTGACGGGGCGTCCGACGTGCTCCGGGGCGCCCGGGAAGACCGGGGGGCCCGCGGTCGGCGGGACGCCCGGGGCGGGTGTGACTCCCGGGACGGACGGTGCTCCCGGGGCGGGCGGGGCCACCGGGGAGTAGGAGGAGTACGAGGCGGTGCCGGAGTGACGGGTGTTGGCGGCGGAGGCCTGGGAGCCGGCGCTTCTCGCGGAACGACCCGCGCTACCGGCCACGGCCTGGCCGCTGTCAGGACCCGCGTCGCTCCTGCTCACCCTGCTCAAGGCGCTCAAGCCCCCTCGGTGGTGTGGTGTGGTGGTGCGGCACTGCTCGCCAAGATCGAATCTATCCGGTGGACCGTTGCCGTTGTGACAAGTTCACCATCCGACGCTATGTCGACATGGCAATTTGGCGTGATGCATTCGATCACGAAGCGTGGCACCCGTCGACCCTTCTGGGAAGAGGGTCGGGGCAACGGTGGCTGGTTGTCGCGGGGCGGCTCCTGGGGCGTCCGGCTCCGGCGCACCCCGCCGGTGTGCCTGGGCTGCGGATTTGCCCAAGGGTGGGGAAGCCGCACGAGATTGACCGAAAATAGGCGGTGCACAAGAGGGCGCACGACTCCGGAACGTGCGCCTCCCAGGCTTCATCCGGCCAGTGCCCGAGCCGGGGAAGGGCGGTCGCCCGCCCTGCGCCGCCGTTCCGAGGCCGGGATCCCCGGCCGGCTCGAACAGGCCAACGTCGACGGTGCCGTGCACGGGCCCGGCCTGGGCCGATTCGGCCCCGATCAGGGTTCTGGGCGGGCCCGGGGGCGGAGTTCCGCCCCGTCGGCGCGGGACCGCCGCGCCCTGCCGGGAACGAACTGGCGGAGACATCCGTAGAACTGACGACGCAGATCACGGCGCTCGGGTTGCGCCGCGGACCGGCCGAAGTTGCGGCGGGGCCGGTGGCGCTGGGCCGACGGTGGGGTGACGGGGCGGGGTGACGGGGGTGGGGCGGAGCGGGGGGCCGGCGTGGGGACGAGGCCGTCGGCCCTTTCCTGGCCCGTCCGCTGACGGGCGGTGAGGGGATCCGCACGGGGGTTCCGGGGTGCCTGATGCGCCTGGGGCGTTAGGTGCGCCCGGGGGTGGTGGGGACGGGCGGGAGGCCCGGGGCGACCGGGCGCCGCGGGCCCTGACGGTCGGGTGCCCGGGTGCTCGGCGCCCCGGGTGCCGAACGGTCGGGGAGGACGGGTGGGCCGTGAGGGGAGGCCGGGGAGGGACGGTCGCGGCGGTGCGGCTGCGCCGGCCCTTCCGGGCGCCGCAGCGCCCCGTCCGGGCGGCTCCCGCCCGCGGGCCGCTATCCCGCGCGAGCCGGGCGGTGCGCCGGGGGTACCGCGAAGCCGGTCCGTGCCGGGCGCGCGCCCGGCCGCTCCGTGGGCACGGGGAGGCCGACGGCGTCCTCGGCAAACCGGTCGGGCCGGTTTCGGACAGCGCTTCCGGCCCCGGAGGCGGTGACGGCGCCGCCTGCTGCGTGCACGGCGGGAGGTGCGTGCCCGCCGCCCGGGGCGGCCGGCCGGAGCTGCGCGCCGTCCCGCACGGCGCCCTGGGCCGTCGCGGGCCGAGCCGCCAGCGGCCCCGGACCGGACTGCGCCGCGCCCGCACCGGGCCCGCCCGGCACCTGGGTGCCGCCGGCCGCCCGGCCCGCGACGGCCACCGGGACGGCGGTGAGTCCGCGCTCCCGGGGGCGGACGGCCCCGCCGGCACCCGGCGCGACCGTGCTGCCCGCCGGGCCCGCCGCCACCACGCCACCGTTGCCGCCGATGCCGATGCCGATGCCGACGCTGCCGACCGGTCGGCAGCGGGTGCCCGCGCCCATGCCCGCGCCGCCGACCCGGAGCCCGGACCGGGGTGCCGGACGCGGCGAAGGGGCGCCGATGGCGGCCAGCACCTGCCCGACGGCCTCCGGCAGACCGCCCGCCTTGAGCGTCGGCCGGTAGCCCGGCTCGGCCCACGGCCGGCCGTGGTGCAGCCAGACGCTCCGCAGTCCGGCCAGCTCGGCACCGGCGATGTCGGCGGGGGCGTGGTCCCCGATCATCCAGGTGTCGGAGGTCCAGTCCCCGGTCGGCGCGACACCGCACCGCCGCGCCGCGATCTCGAAGATCAGCGGGTCCGGCTTGAGGCAGTCGGCCTCCTCGGAGATCACCCAGCCGTCGACCATCGGCCCGAGTCCGGTCCGCCGGATCTTCTCCAACTGCGCCCCGGTGTTGCCGTTGCTGACGATGCCGAGCGTCCACCCGGCGGCGCGGGCGACCCGGAGCGCGTCGACGTTGCGCGCCGGGCAGTGGATGTGGGAGTTGATGCCGCGCCGGTAGTGCGCCAGCAGCCGGTCGAGCGACTCGTCGAGGCCGTAGCGGCGGCGGGCGGCGGACAGTACGGTGCTGCGGGGTACGTAGCCGCCGCCGTCGATGGTGACGAGCCAGTCGACATCGCCGGGCGGCAGCGCCCGTTCGGTCAGAAAGTCCTGAGCCCAGGCCCGGAATGCGGCGTCCCTGGGGAGCAGCGTGTTGTCGAGGTCGAGCAGGAGCAGGGGCATGCCGAGCATGGTGCCAGCGGCCACGACTATGCACCTGGCAAATGCCAGACGCCGTCCCGAACCGGTGCCCCTTGGCTGAAACGGATGCGGGCCGCCGGCGCCCCGCCGGGCACCGGCGCGACCGTCGCCGCCGCGCGCTCGTTTCACCGTTCGGTGACGGACCGCGACGGATCGTCATCGATCCATGACAGTCCGGTCACGGTGTCCCGGGATCCTGTTGCGTCGTCCGGCCCGCTCAGTCAAGCTCCAGGGAACCTCCTTCGCCGGAGGGGCGCTTTCGCGTTCGGGCAAGGGGCGCACCGGCGTCGGCGTGCGCGTCCCTCGTTCGCGGGAAGAGCGGCGCCCCCGGGGCCGCGCGGCTGGGCCGCGTGTCCGGCCCGTCGTACTCTGAAAGGAACAGGTCACAAACGGTGGTGCTCGGCACAGACCGACGGCTTCCCGTGGGCGGGCCTGCCGCCCGGGCAGCGTTGTCCTCTCCTGTCGGCCCATCCCCTTCGAAGAGCCTTGTGCCATGGCTGGTTCTGAGCCCTCACGACCGGTGGAACCGGGCGGGGACGCCCGAGGCGGCGGCTTCGCCCGGCCGATTCGCAATCTCGTGCGCCGGGGGCGCTCCGCTGCGGGCTCCCGCCAGCGGCGGGACGACCGCCGGCCCGATGCTCCGGAGTCCCCGGTGACCCCCCGGCCGGGCCCCGCCGGGGACCGCCCGAGCGCCTCGGGCCCGCCCGGCCCGGTCGGTGAGCCCGCTCTCCAGGAGGCGCCGGCCAAAGCCTGCGACCCGGTCTTCCAGCACGGCGTGGTGGTGGGCTTCGACGGCTCGCTCTCCAGTGAGCGCGCCCTCGCCTACGCGGTGGGCATGGCCCGCCGCTCCCAGTGCGGCCTGGTGATCGTGCACGTGGCCAACCGCCTGCCCGCCACCGTCTGGGCGGGCTGCGAGCCGCCGGTGTTCGTGGACCTCCCCGACCACCGCACGGAGGTGCTCGGCCTGGAGCTGGCCTGCGCGGACTTCCTCACCGGGGTGCCCTGGATCCTGGTCGAGCGGGGCGGCGACATCTGCCACGAGATCGAGGAGGTCGGCCGCGAGTTCGCCGCCGACGCCATCGTGGTCGGCACGACGCACGGCCTGCTCGGCAAGATCTTCGGCTCGGTCTCCGGCCGCCTCGCCCGGCGCGCCAACCGACCGGTGATCGTGATTCCCTGACGTCCCGTCCGCGGGCGGGTGCCCGCCGGCCGTCGGTGCTCCTGGGCGCGCGGCCCGGGGCGGCGGGGGTTCCCGCGAGGGGGCGGCCAACGCGTCCGCGATCGGGTTCGCGGGCGCGGCGGTGCTCGGCTTCTTCGCCCGCTTCACCGGCTTCGCCATCGCCGGTTCGTGACGGCAGCTCAACACCGCCCGCCGGCACACCTACGAGGAGTCCCGGGCCCTCGCCGAGATGTACTGGTCGGCCCGGTTGCTGCCGGGGCCGGACCGTCCGGTCGGGCAGCAGCGCGTGCGCGACTGCACCCGCCAGGTGACCGGGGACGAGTGGGAGCGGATGAGCCGCCGGCACGGCAGTGCCGGGGCGTGGGCGGCGGCCGACCGGATCCGGGTCGCGGCGGACGCGGTGCGGACGCAGGAGCCGGCCGAACTCGGGTCCGGGGTCGATGTGTTGAGGGGGCTGACGGATGTCTGCGCGCGACGGACCGCCCGGCCGGCCGACGCCCGGGCGCAGGTACCGGCGGTGGCGCTGGGAGTGCTGGTGGTGGGGGCGGTGCTCGTCCTGGCCACGCCGCCGGTGGTCGGACTGACCGCCAACGGCCGCAACCTGCTGCTGATGGGGTTCGTGGGGGCCTCGGTGGCTTTCGCGGTCAGTCTGGTGTTCCAGCTCAGCGGTCCGTTCGACGGCGCC
Organism: Kitasatospora sp. NPDC056327; assembly: GCF_042261735.1. Classification (NCBI taxonomy): domain Bacteria; kingdom Bacillati; phylum Actinomycetota; class Actinomycetes; order Kitasatosporales; family Streptomycetaceae; genus Kitasatospora; species Kitasatospora sp. NPDC056327. The sequence goes on from NZ_JBHJRC010000101.1 coordinate 14,490, forward strand.
GTCAGGGTCGCGCCGACGGCGTTCGAGCTCGCGCTGGGCAGGTACGACCAGACCGACTCGGGGATCCCTGGGTGACTCCTCTCCGGTGACTTCTCTTCCCTGGCAGGGGGTTTGCTCCTGTCGGCAGGTGGGACGACGGGCCGGGTGACCGCTCCGGCCCACCTGCCGACCCTGACCCGCCGACCCTCGCCCGTCGGTTCCGCCCGTCGGTTCCGCCCGTCGACCCCCGAGGGCCGACGGACGGACGGGACGGACGCGTGGACGACGGCCCGGGCCTCGTTCCCGGCTGCCTCAGACCGCGCCGAGCTCTCGCGCGATGAGCATGCGCTGGACCTCCGAGGTGCCTTCACCGATTTCCAGGATCTTGCAGTCCCGCCAGAAGCGGGCGACGGGGAATTCGTTCATGAAGCCGTACCCGCCGTGGATCTGGGTCGCCTCGCGGGCGTTGTCGACGGCGGCCTCCGACGAGTACAGCTTGGCGATCGCGGCCTCCTTCTTGAACGGTTCCGAGTGCAGCAGCCGGGACGCGGCGTCCCGCCAGGCGAGGCGGGAGGTGTGGGCGCGCATCTCCATGTCGGCGAGCTTGAACTGGATGGCCTGGTTGGCGCCGATCGGCCGGCCGAAGGCCCGGCGCGTGGCGGCGTACGAGACGGACTGGTCGACGCAGCCCTGGGCCAGGCCGGTGGCCAGGGCGGCGATCGCGATGCGGCCCTCGTCGAGGATCCGCAGGAACTGGGCGTAGCCGCGACCTCGCTCGCCCAGCAGGTTGGCCGCGGGGACGCGGCAGTCGGTAAAGGACAGTTCACGGGTGTCGGACGCGTTCCATCCGACCTTCGAGTACTTCTTCGACACCTGGAACCCGGGGGTCCCGGTGGGCACGATGATGGAGGAGATTTCGCGCCGTGGCGAGGAGAATTCGCCCTCTTCACTCGAACGAGCGATCGGTTCGGTGAGCGCGGTGACGGTGACCAGACCGGTGATGTCGGTGCCGGAGTTGGTGATGAAGCACTTGGTGCCGTTGATCACCCACTCGTCGGTGGCCTCGTCGTACCGGGCGGTGGTGCGGGTCGCCCCGGCGTCGGAGCCGCCCTCGGGCTCGGTCAGGCCGAACGCGCCCAGCAGCTCCCCGGAGGTCAGCCGGGGCAGCCACTCGCGCTTCTGCTCCTCCGTGCCGAAGCGGTGGATCGGCATCGCGCCGAGCGAGACCGCGGCCTCCAGGGTGATCGCGACCGAGGAGTCGACCCGGGCCAGCTCCTCCAGCGCCAGGCAGAGCGCGAAGTAGTCGCCGCCCATGCCGCCGTACTCCTCCGGGAACGGCAGGCCGAACAGGCCCATCCGCCCCATCTCCCGCACGATCTCGTAGGGGAACTCGCCCTGCTCGTAGTACTCGCCGATCTTCGGCGCCACCACGTCCTGGGCGAACTCGGCGACGGTGCGCCGCAGTTCCTCGTACTCGGTGTCCAACCGGTGGTCGAGCATGGTGTTCCTCCTGGGGCCCCGCCGGGTGGGCGCGGGCGTGGTCGGGACGACCGCCGCCCGTGCGGGTGTGACGGGCGGGCGATGGGGTGGGCGGACGGACGTGGGCGGACCGGCCGGAGGTCAGTCCGGCGAGCCGGCGGTCGTGCCGCCGAGCAGGGCCCGGACCGTGCGGGAGGGGCTCGGCCGGCCGAGCGCGGTCGCCATCCAGCCGCTGGTGGCGACCAGGGCGCGCAGGTCGACGCCGGTGCGGATGCCGAGCCCGTGCAGCATCCACACCAGGTCCTCGGTGGCGAGGTTGCCGGTGGCGCTCCTGGCGTAGGGGCAGCCGCCCAGTCCGCCGGCCGAGGCGTCCACGGTGGTGACCCCGGAGCGCAGCGCCGCCAGCGTGTTGCTGAGCGCCTGGCCGTAGGTGTCGTGGAAGTGCACGGCGAGCCGGTCGGCCGGGACGCCGGCCGCGGCGAAGCCGTCGAGCAGGGCGGTGACCTGGCCGGGGGTGGCCACGCCGATGGTGTCGCCGAGGCTCAGCTCGGCGCAGCCCATCTCCAGCAGCCGCGCCCCGAAGCCGACCACCTGGGCGACCGGCACCGGGCCCTCCCAGGGGTCGCCGAAGCACATCGACAGGTAGCCGCGGACCGGGACCCCGGCGGCGCCGGCCCGTTCCACCACGGGGCGGAACATCGCCATGGCCTCGTCCGCGGAGCGGTTGAGGTTGCGGCGGGCGAAGGTCTCGGTGGCGCTGGCGAAGACCGCGACGTCGGTGGCGTGGTGGGCCAGCGCCCGGTCCAGCCCGCGCTCGTTGGGCACCAGCACCGGCAGGCGCAGGCCGGGGTGCCGGTCGGCCAGACCGCCGAGGCGGGGCATCAGCTCCTCCGCGTCGGCCAGCTGGGGCACCCATTTCGGGTGGACGAAGCTGGTGGCCTCGACGGTGCGCAGGCCGGCGGCCGCGAGCCGGCCGATGAACTCGGCCTTGACCTCGACGGGGACGAGGGAGGCCTCGTTCTGCAGCCCGTCGCGCGGTCCGACCTCGTGGATCCGCACCTCCTCGGGCAGGCCGGGGGAGCGGACCGGGGAGGGCAGGCCCAGGTCGAGCGCGTCGGGCTCGCGGGCGGGGGCGGCGCCCTCCGGCGCGGCGGCGGTCACGACCGCACCTCCGCGGGGGTGCCGGCGGGGGTCGCCGCGGCGGTGGCCGGGGTGTTCCCGGCGCCCCCGGCGTCCTCGGCGGGGGTCACCACGACCAGCAGCTCCTCCATGGCCACGGTGGCGCCGGCGGTGGCCCGCAGCTCGCTCACCGTGCCGTCGTGCGGCGCCGCGATCACGTGCTCCATCTTCATGGCCTCCAGGACGAGCAGGGCCTGGCCCTTGCGGACCGACTCCCCGGCCGTGGTCTTCACGACCGTGACCGTGCCCGGCATCGGCGCGGTCAGGGCGCCGTGGTGGGCGGCCCCGCCGGCGGCGCCCGCGCCGACCGCGTCGTGGGTGTGCACGGGCCAGGCGTCACCGTCGACGCCGAGCCAGGTCACCGGCTCGGCGGCCGGCGCGGCGGCGTCGGGACCGGCGAGGGCGAAGCCGGTGCGCAGGCCGTCGACGGTGAGGTGGAGGCGGTCGCCGGAGCGGCTCGCGCGGGCCCGGTGGACGGGTCCGTCGCCGAGCCGGATCTCGAAGCCGGGGTCGGCACCGGACGGATTGTCAGTGGCGTCGGTTACGTTGCCCGCAGTGATCGAGCGGATGCTCACCGACACCGGTTCCCGGCCGGGGGAGCGGAGTCGGTGGGTGGTCCAGGCGGGGGTGCCGCCGAGGCGCCAGCCGGAGGGGAGGGAGAACGGGTCGGTCCAGCCGTCGGTGCCGGCGGCCGGGGTGAGGTCCAGCTGCCGCGCGAGGGCGGCCGCGTAGTAGAGGAGGTGGGCGGGTTCCGGGGCCTCCGGCGGAAGGGAGCCGGGGGAGGCCGCGTCGGTGCCGGGCGCGGTGGTGGACACGGCGGCCGGGGAGTACGGCGAGGCGAGCAGTCCGGGCTGCTGCTGTGCCGTCTGCTCGACCAGGCCGGTGTCGAGCCGGCCGGCGGCGACCTCGGGGTGTGCGAGGAGCCGTCGCAGGAAGCCGGTGTTGGTGGTGACGCCGAGGATCCGGGTGTCGGCCAGTGCGGCGCGCAGGCGCCGCAGCGCGGTCGGGCGGTCGGGGCCGTAGGCGATGACCTTGGCGAGCATGGGGTCGTAGGAGCTGGTGATCACGGAGCCGGGGGCGACTCCGGAGTCCACCCGGATGCCTTCGCCCCGCGGTTCGTCGAGGAGCAGGATGCGTCCGCCGGTGGGCAGGAAGTCCCGTTCCGGGTCCTCGGCGCAGATCCGGGCCTCGATGGCGTGGCCCTGGAAGGAGATGTCCGACTGGGAGAAGGGGAGGTGTTCGCCGGCGGCGGTCCGCAGCTGCCACTCGACCAGGTCCAGCCGGGTGCCGGCGGCGGTGACGGCGAGCTCGGTGACGGGGTGCTCCACCTGGAGGCGGGTGTTCATCTCCATGAAGAAGAAGTCCCGCACGCCCTCGTCGCCGGCGGGGGCGGGGGAGTCCGGGTCGATGCCGGGGACGATGAACTCCACGGTGCCGGCACCGGTGTAGCCGCAGGACTCGGCGGCCCGGACGGCCGCGGCGCCCATCGCCGCGCGGGTCTCGGCATTGAGCAGGACGGAGGGAGCCTCTTCGATCAGCTTCTGGTGGCGGCGCTGCAGGCTGCACTCGCGCTCGCCGAGGTGGACGGTGGTGCCGTGGGCGTCGGCCAGCACCTGGACCTCGATGTGGCGCGGCCGGTCGACCCAGCGTTCCAGCAGCAGGGTGTCGTCCCCGAAGGCGGTCCGGGCGACGCGCCGGGCCGCGGCGATCTCGGACGGGAGGTCGGCCGGGTCGCGGACCAGGCGCATGCCCTTGCCGCCGCCGCCGGCGGACGGCTTGAGCAGCACCGGGTAGCCGATCTCCCCGGCGGCCGCGACGAGTTCGTCGTCGGTGGGCGCGGTGGCCCGGCTGCCCGGGACCACCGGCACGCCGGCGGTCCGGACGGCCTCCTTGGCGTTGATCTTGTCACCCATCAGTTCGACCGCGGCGGGAGGAGGTCCGATGAAGACGAGGCCGGCGTCGGCGCAGGCGCGGGCGAAGGAGGCGTTCTCGGCGAGGAAGCCGTAGCCGGGGTGGACGGCCCGGGCGCCGGTCCGGCGGGCGGCGGCGAGGATCTGGTCGGTCCGCAGGTAGGTCTCGGCGGCGGAGCTGTCGCTGCGGTCGGCGGGGCCGAGCCGGACCGCGACGTCGGCCTCGCGGACGTGCGGCGCGTCGGCGTCGGCGTCGCTGAACACGGCGACCGAGCGCACGCCGAGCCGCCGCAGGGTGCGGATCACCCGGACGGCGATCTCGCCGCGGTTGGCGACCAGGACTGTGTCGAACATGGGAGGCGTTCCTCCGGGTCGAGTGGAGCCGTACGAAGGAGGTGGGGCCACCGGCGGGGCCGGGCACCGGGGAGGCGGCGGAGCGGGTGGACCGCCGCCCGGGCAGGAGCGCTACATGCGGAAGACGCCGAACGGGCCGGGTGCCGGGAGCGGGGCGTTGGCGCAGGCGGTGAGGGCCAGGCCGAGCACGGTCCGGGTGTCCATCGGGTCGATCACGCCGTCGTCCCAGAGCCGGGCGGTGGCGTAGTAGGCGTTGCCCTGGCGCTCGTACTGCTCGCGCACGGGGCGCTTGAACTCCTCCTCGGCCTCGGCGGGCCACTGCTCGCCGTGCGCCTCCAGCTGGTCCCGGCGGACCGTGGCCAGCACCGAAGCCGCCTGCTCGCCGCCCATCACGGAGATCTTGGCGTTCGGCCACATCCACAGGAAGCGGGGTGAGTAGGCCCGGCCGCACATCGAGTAGTTGCCGGCCCCGTACGAGCCGCCGATCACCACCGTCAGCTTCGGGACGCGGGTGCAGGCGACGGCGTTGACCATCTTGGCGCCGTGCTTGGCGATGCCGCCCGCCTCGTACTGCCGGCCGACCATGAAGCCGGTGATGTTCTGCAGGAAGAGGAGGGGGATGCCCCGCTGGTCGCAGAGTTCGACGAAGTGGGCGCCCTTGAGGGCGGACTCGGCGAACAGCACGCCGTTGTTGGCGACGATGCCGACGGGGTGGCCGTGGATCCGGGCGAAGCCGGTCACCAGGGTCGCGCCGTACTCGGCCTTGAACTCGGCGAACCGGCTGCCGTCGACCAGCCGGGCGATCACCTCGCGCACGTCGTAGGGCGTGCGCGGGTCGACCGGGACGGCTCCGTAGAGGCCGGCCGGGTCGACGGCGGGCGGCTCGGCCGCGGTGAGCGGCCACGGGCGGGCCGCGCGCGGGCCGAGGCCGGCGACGATGGTGCGGACGATGGAGAGGGCGTGGGCGTCGTCCTCGGCCAGGTGGTCCGTGACGCCGGAGGTCCGGGAGTGCAGGTCGCCGCCGCCGAGCTCCTCGGCCGTCACCACCTCGCCGGTCGCCGCCTTCACCAGCGGCGGTCCGCCGAGGAAGATGGTGCCCTGCTCGCGGACGATGACGGCCTGGTCGCTCATCGCCGGGACGTACGCGCCGCCGGCCGTGCAGGAGCCGAGCACGGCGGCGATCTGCGGGATGCCCGCGGCCGAGAGCCGGGCCTGGTTGTAGAAGATCCGGCCGAAGTGGTCGCGGTCCGGGAAGACCTCGTCCTGCATCGGGAGGAAGGCACCGCCGGAGTCGACCAGGTAGACGCAGGGGAGCCGGTTCTCCAGTGCCACCTCCTGGGCGCGCAGGTGCTTCTTGACCGTCATCGGGTAGTAGGTGCCGCCCTTGACGGTGGCGTCGTTGGCGACCACGACCACCTCGCGCCCGGCGACCCGGCCGATGCCGGCGATCACCCCGGCGGCCGGGGCGGCGCCGTCGTACATCCCGTCGGCCGCCAGCGGTGCCAGCTCCAGGAAGGGCGAGGCCGGGTCGAGCAGGGTGTCCACCCGGTCGCGGGGGAGCAGCTTGCCCCGCGCGGTGTGGCGGGCCCGGGCCCTGGCACCGCCGCCGAGCGCGGCGGTGCCGAGCTTCTCGCGGAGTTCGGCGACCAGGGCCCGGTGCGCGGCGGTGTTCGTCCGGAAGGCCTCGGAGCCGGGGTCGGCGGCCGTGCCGAGCCGGGGCGCCGGCGCGGCGGCGCCCGGGGCGGCCGGGCCGTGGGCCGCGCCGCCCGCCGGGGTACCGGCTGCCGCGCCGCCGTTGATGCCGTTGGTGCCGGTGGGTGCGCCGGCGGTGGAGATGACCATCCCAAGAGCTCCCTTGCCCTCGGCGGCAGGTGGGCCGGCCGGGCGGGTGAGCCCGCGACCCCCACACGTTAATGAACGTTAACTTCCGTCGCCCAGGTTAACGACCGTGAACCCCACTGTCTACGATGGGCCGCATGCCGAACGTCCCATCCGCCTCCGGGCTCCCGCGTCGCGACCAGATCCGCAAGGAGGCCGCCCGGCTGTTCGCGGCCCGGGGTTTCCTGGGCGTCGGCGTGGACGAGATCGGCAAGGCCGTCGGGATCAGCGGCCCCGCGCTCTACCGGCACTTCGCCGGCAAGGACGCGATGCTCGCCGACCTGCTCGTGGGCATCAGCGAGCGGCTGCTGGAGGAGGGCCGCCGCCGGGCGGGCGGCAGCGGGGGCCCGGCCGCCGCGCTGGACGCGCTGGTCGGCGGCCACGTCGACTTCGCGCTGGACGACCGCGACCTGATCACCCTGCACGACCGGGAGCTGCTCAACCTCCGGGAGGAGGACCGCCGGACCGTCCGCCGGCTCCAGCGCGCCTACGTCGAACTCTGGGTGGACGTGGTCCGCCAGGCCTATCCGCCGCTCGCCGCCCCGTCCGCCGAGCCGGTGGCCCGGGCGTCCGTGCACGCCGTCTTCGGGCTGATCAACTCGACCCCGCACAGCCACGGGCCGAACCCGGCCCAGGGTGACGAGCGGGCCGGGCTGCCGCGCGACGCGATGGCCGCGCTGCTGCACGACCTGGCGCACGGGGCCTTCTCGGCCGCCGCCGACGCCGTCGCCGCCGGGGCCCCGCGGGCCGGCGCCGGCGCCCGGGCCTGACCCCGGGCCCTTCGGCGCCGGTTGCGGCCGGTTGCGCCGTCCGGGGGATCCGGGCGGTCGGCCCGGTGGGCGGCGGCGGTCCCGAACCCGGCCTCCGCGCCGGCCCGGACCCGCCCCGCTCCGCGCCGCCTCGCGCAGACCCCGCCCGCCCCGGACCCGCCCCGGGCCCGCCCCGCGCCGTGGCCGCCCCGGACCCCTGCCCCCGCCCCGGGTCGGTGCGGGCTCGGGCCGTCGGCCTAGGACCAACGGAGGCCGGCCCCCTGAGTCGGTGGGCGGTGGGCGTTCCCGTGCCCCGTCGGTGACCCTGGAAGCGGGCGCCGGACCGGCCCGACGGGGAATCACCGCAGGTTGTGGGCTGTTGGCCCCTCCGTCGGGCCGGGACCTCCGGCTCGCCCTGGCCTGAAACTCCATGGCGGCCACCCGACGGAATGGTTAGCATCCCTAAATATGCCTGAGACTCACGGATCTACGGTGGAGCTTTCGCCGAGCGGCACCCGAACCGGCACCCCGGGCGCGGACGGTGCCCGGGACGACGCGGGCACGCCCGGGGACGTCCACGGCCGGCCCGCTCCCGCCCCGGACCCCACGACCGCTCCCGGCCCTGGTGCCCCCGGCCACGACGAAGCCGCGGGCTGGCTCCGGCGGCTGCTCGGCTACTGCTGGCGCTCCCGGCGCAGCGTGCTGCTCGCCTTCGGCGCCTCGCTCGTCGGCATGGCCGTCACGGCCCTGGTGCCCCTGGTCACCAAGGTGATCATCGACGACGTCATCACCGCGCACACCCGCCCGCTCGCCCCGTGGGCGGTGGTCCTGCTGCTGGCCGCCGCCGTGGTGTTCGGCTGCACCCAGGTCCGCCGCTACTACGGCGGTCAGCTGGCCCTGGACGTCCAGCACGACATGCGCGCCGACCTCTTCCGCTCGCTCGGCAGGCTCGACGGCCACCGCCAGGACCGGCTGGACACCGGCCAGGTGGTCGGCCGGGCGACCTCCGACCTCCAACTGGTCAACGGGCTGCTCTCGATGCTGCCGATGATGACCGGCTTCCTGCTCATGTTCCTCATGTCGCTCGGCGTGATGATCTGGCTCTCGCCCCCGCTCACCCTGATCGCCCTGGTCATGGCCCCGGCGCTGTGGTGGGTGTCGGTGCTCAGCCGCAAGCGGCTCTTCCCGTCCACCTGGGCGGCCCAGCAGGAGGCCGCGGCCGTCGCGGGCGTGGTCGACGAGGCGATCGGCGGCGTGCGGGTCGTCAAGGGCTTCGGCCAGGAGGCCCAGGAGGCGGACAAGCTGGAGGCGGCCTCGCGCCACCTCTTCGCGGCCCGGCTCCGGTCGATCCGGCTCAACGCCCGCTACAACCCCGCCATGCAGGCGATCCCCGCCCTCGCCCAGGTGGCGGTGCTGGCCTTCGGCGGCTGGTTGGCGGTCAACGGGCGGGTCTCGCTCGGCACCTTCGTCGCCTTCTCCACCTACGTGGCGCAGCTGACCGGCCCGGTCCGGATGCTGACCATGGTCATCACGGTCGGCCAGCAGGCCCGGGCCGGTGTCGAGCGGGTGCTCCAGCTGATCGACGAGCGCCCGCTGGTGCGGGAACGCCCGGACGCGGTCGCCCTCGACCTCACCGCCGCCCCCGTCGACCCGCAGAGCTCCGTCGACCCGCTGAGCTCCGTCGACCCGCGGACCCCGGCCGCTCCCGGCGCCGCCGGCCCGCGGGTGGTCGGCCCGCGCACCACCGAGGTCGCGCTGGAGTTCGACCGGGTCGGCTTCCGCTACGACCCGGAACACCCGGCACCCGTCCTGCACGGCCTCAGCCTGCGCCTCGCCCCCGGCGAGACCCTGGCCCTGGTCGGCGCGTCCGGCTCGGGCAAGTCCACCGTCGCGCAGCTCGTCCCCAGGTTCTACGACCCGGCGGACGGTGCCGTCCGCCTCTACGGCCACGACCTGCGCGACCTGACCCTCGACTCGGTGCGGGCGGCCGTCGGCATCGTGCCCGAGGAGAGCTTCCTCTTCTCCGAGACCGTCCGCACCAACATCGCCTACGGGCGCCCGGACGCCACCGACGAACAGGTCTTCGCCGCGGCCCGCGCGGCCCAGGCCGACGGGTTCATCAGGGCCCTGCCCGACGGCTACGGGACCAAGGTCGGCGAGCAGGGCCTCACCCTCTCCGGCGGCCAGCGCCAGCGGATCGCCCTGGCCCGGGCCATCCTCACCGACCCCCGCATCCTGCTGCTCGACGACGCCACCTCGGCGGTCGACCCGCAGATCGAGGCGGAGATCCACGACGCGCTGCGCTCGGTCATGGCGGGCCGCACCACCCTGCTCATCGCCCACCGCCGCTCCACCCTCCAGCTGGCCGACCGGATCGCCGTCCTCGACCACGGCCGGCTGCTCGACCTCGGCACGCACGAGGAACTCCAGGCCCGATGTCCCAGGTACCGGGCCCTGATCACCGATCCCGAGGCCGGCCGCACCCCCGACCGCACCCCGGACGCCCCCGGGAGCGCGACCGCGGCCCCGCACCGCCCGGCGGCTCCGACGGGCCCGGCACCGCAGGCGGACCCCGCAGGCCGGGCGAACCGGCCGGACCCGAAGGACCCGAAGGACACCCCGCCCGGCACGCCGTCCGCGCCCGCCGCACCGGCCGTCACGCCCGCCGCACCGCCCGCCATGCCGACCCCGGCCCTGGCCAAGGCGGCCCGCACCGCCGCCCCCGGCCTGCTCGCCAAGGTCGCCGCCCTCCCGCCGGCCACCGACACCCCGGCGACCTCCCGCGCCGAGGCCGAACGCGGAGACCCCGACTTCAGCCTCCGCCGCCTGCTGCGCCCCTTCCGCGCCCCGCTCGCCCTCGCCCTGGTGCTGGTCGCCCTGGACGCGGCCGCCGGTCTGGTCCTGCCGATCCTGATCCGGCACGGCATCGACGACGGCGTCAACAAGGGCGTCATGACCGGCGTCGCCGTCGCCTCCCTCGCCGCCCTGGTGATCGTCCTGCTGGACTGGCTGGTGCAGAGCGCCGAGAACCGGGTCAGCGGCCGCACCGGCGAACGGGTGCTCTACACGCTCCGGCTCAAGATCTTCGCCCACCTCAACCGGCTCGGCCTCGACTACTACGAGCGCGAGCTGTCCGGCCGGATCATGACCCGGATGACCACCGACCTGGACTCGCTCACCTCGTTCCTCCAGACCGGAGTGGTCACCGCCGTGGTCAGCCTGCTGACCTTCCTCGGCATCCTCGCCGCCCTGCTGGTCATCGACGCCGGACTCGCCCTGATGGTCTTCGCGGTGCTGCCGCTGCTGGTCGTGGCCACCCTGGTGTTCCGCCGGAAGTCCAAGGCCCAGTACGAGATCTCCCGGGACCTCATCAGCACCGTCAACGCCGACCTCCAGGAGAACGTGGCCGGCATGCGGATCGTCCAGGCGTTCCGCCGGCTGGACGCCAACACGGACCGCTTCGTCGCCCGCGGCGTCGCCTACCGGCAGGCCCGGGCCCGGGCCCAGCTCTACATCTCGCTGTACTTCCCGTTCGTCCAGTTCCTCTCCAGCGTGGCCGCCGCGCTGGTGCTGATCGCCGGCGCCTCGCGGGTGGACGCGGGGACGCTCACCGTCGGCGCGCTGGTGGCCTACCTGCTCTACATCGACCTGTTCTTCGCGCCGGTCAACCAGCTCTCCCAGGTGTTCGACGGCTACCAGCAGGCGGCCGTGGGCCTGGGCCGGACCCGGGAGCTGCTGCGCACTCCGACCAGTACCGCGCAGGCCGCCGACCCGGTGCCGGTGACCGGCGCGCTGCGCGGCGAGATCGAGTTCGACCGGGTCGGCTTCGCCTACAACGGCGGCGCGGACGGTGCCCCGGACGTCCTGACCGACGTCAGCCTGCGGATCCCCGCCGGGCAGACGGTGGCGCTGGTCGGCGAGACGGGCGCGGGCAAGTCGACCCTGGTCAAGCTGGTCGCCCGGTTCTACGACGCGACGGCCGGCACCGTGCGGGTCGACGGCGTCGACCTGACCCGCTACGACCTCGCCCAGTACCGGCACCGGCTCGGCGTGGTGCCGCAGGAGGCCTACCTGTTCGCCGGGACGGTGCGCGAGGCGATCGCGTACGGCCGGCCGGGGGCCTCGGCGGCCGAGGTGGAGGCGGCGGCCCGGGCGGTCGGCGCGCACGACATGATCGTCCGGCTGTCCGGCGGCTACGACCACGAGGTGGCCGGCCGCGGGCGGAACCTCTCCGCGGGCCAGCGCCAGCTGATCGCGCTCGCCCGGGCCGAGCTGGTGGACCCGGACGTCCTGCTGCTCGACGAGGCCACCGCGGCCCTGGACCTGGCCACCGAGGCGGCGGTCAACCACGCCGCGGACCGGCTCAGCGGCGGCCGGACCACGCTGGTCATCGCCCACCGGCTGACCACCGCGGAGCGCGCCGACCGGGTCGTCGTGCTCGACCACGGCCGGGTCGTCGAGGACGGCACGCACGCCGGACTGCTCGCCCGGGGCGGGGCCTACGCCCGGCTCTGGCAGGCGTTCGTCGCGGAGGGGCACGACCGGTCCAGCGGCGCCGACCGCCTGGGCGAGCCGGCCGCACCGACGCCGGGCGCGATCGTCGGATAGCCCGACAGAGCAGGACAGAGAAGGACAGAGCCGGTCGGACGGCGGCGGGCCCGGGTGAACACACCCGGGC
>NZ_JBHJRC010000102.1:0-26346 GCF_042261735.1 Kitasatospora sp. NPDC056327
GCCCTGCGCGCCGGCGCCGCCGCCGACCGCCGCGGCCTGCGCCTGCCCCTCGCCGACATCTTCGCCAACCCCACCATCGCCACCCAGGCCCTGGTGGCCTCCTCGGTGTCGGTGGCGGCGGGCGCCGGGGACGAACCGGTGGGGCCGACGGCGATGACGCCCTCGCAGCAGTGGTTCCTCGCGCAGGACCTCCCGGAGCGTCATCACTGGAACGACGCCTCCTTCCTGCTGGCGCTGCAGCGGCCGCTGGACACCACCGCGCTCGCGGGTGCCCTGGACCGCGTGCTGGGCCACCACGACGCGCTGCGGCTGCGCTTCGCCCGGGGCGAGGACGGCGCCTGGCGGGCGAGGGTCGCGGCCCACCGGACCGGCGGGGCGACCGCCGCCGAAGGCCCCGCCGGCCCCGCCGACGGCGGCGACGCGCTGCCGTTCGACGTCCACGACCTGTCGCGGCTGGACGCCCGGGAGCAGAAGCGCCGCAGCGTGGAGATCAGCGACCACCTCCAGGCGTCACTGGACCTGGAACACGGACCGCTGCTGCGGGTGGCCTACTTCGACATGGGGGAGCGCCCGCACTGCGTGCTGTTCCTGGCGCACTGGCTGGCCGTCGACCACTACTCGGGCCGCATCGTCCTGGAGGACCTGTTCGCCTGCTACAGCGCCCTGGAGGCCGGCGGCGACGGGGCGCTGCCGGCCCGGACCACCTCGTTCCGCAGCTGGACCCGGGGGCTGGCCGACTACGCGAACTCCCCGGAGGTGGTGGCGGAGTGGGAGCACTGGACCGGCGAGGACCGTCGCCGGCCGGCGACGGTGGCGGTCGACGCCGAGGACGGCCCCAACTCCCTGGAGTCCCTGGAGAACGTGACCGTGCGGGTGGAGCGGGAGGTCACCGACGCGCTGCTGCACGTGCTGCCCGGCCGGATGAACATCGACGTGTCGCAGGTGCTGTGCGCGGCGGTGCTGCGTTCGGTACCGGGCGCGGACGGGCCGGGCCGGCTGCTGGTCGACCTGGAGCGTCACGGCCGTGACCTGCCGGTGCCCGGTGCGGACGTGAGCCGCACGGTCGGGCGGTTCTCGACGCTGGTGCCGGTGCTCCTCGCCCACGACCCGGCCGACGGGGTGGGACGGGCGCTGGAACGGGTGCGGGAGCAGACGGCGGCGCTGCCGGGCCGCGGGGCCGGGCACGGCCTGCTCTCCTACCTCTGGGAGGATCCGCGGGCCCGGGAGCTGCGGGCGATGCCGGCGGCGCCGGTCGGGGTCAACTACCTGGGCCAGGTGGACGAGGTGTTCCTGCGCAGCGACCTGCTGAGCGTGCCGCGGTCGGCGTTCGGCCGTCAGCGCAGCGGGACCGGCACCCGGTTCCGGCTGATCGACGTGATCGGGTTCGTCGTCGCGGGGCGGCTGAACCTGACGGTCGGGTTCAGCGGCAACCGGCACGACGCGGCGTCCCGCAAGGCGTTCGTGGACGCCCTGGTCGCGGAGCTCGGTGCGATCGCCCGCTGGGCGAAGGAGGCCTGAGCACCCCCTGGTCCCCGGCCCCCGGCTCCCACCCCCCTGCGGGGCCGGGGGCCGGTCCGCGCCCGGGGACCGCCTCCGGTGAGCACCGCGCGGATCCCTCCGCCCCGCGGCCGGCCAGGGGCGGGTCGACGACGCGGACCGGCGGCCGGACGGCTGGAGCGTGCCGCGCCGGGGCGCCGTCGCCCCCGGCCGCCGAGCGGGCCGCCCCGGCGGACCGCGCCGACGGCCGGGGCTCAGGCGTTCAGCAGCAGCGTGAGCGCGCCGAGCGTCAGGGCGAGCATCGCCGCGAACAGCGGGACCTGCGGCAGGACACGGCGCCGGGCGGGCAGCGCTCCCACGGCGCCGTCGTGGGCGGCGACGACGGCCACCACGTGCCCGGTGACCACGAAGGCGACCTGGAAGAGGGAGACCACCAGGGCGGCAGGCAGCGCGTAGGCCGTGGCCGCGGCGCCGCCGTGGTGGACGGCGGCGGGTTCGCCGGTGACCAGGAAGACGTCGGCGAACCGCTGGACCTCGGTCACCAGGACGGAGGCGTAGTGGGCGAGCACGTACCCGGCGGCCACCGGCAGCAGGGAGGGCGCCATGGCGGCGGAGGACCAGCCTGTGCCGGGGGACAGCCGCCGGGCGGCCCAGCCGGAGAGCCTGAGCAGGCCGAGCATCACGGCGACGGCGGCGAGGAGTCCGGCGGTGCGCACCGGCGACTGGGGCAGGCCCTCGGCGAGGGAGCGCCACAGGCCGGTGTTGGCGAAGCCGTCGAAGGCGGTCAGGGCCAGCAGGACGGAGACCAGGACCTCCAGGCCGGGCCCGGGCCGCACCGAGGCCAGCGCGTCGAAGGGGTTGCGCAGCACGAGAGGCCGCCCGCCCTTCCCCGGGCGGTCGCCGGCCGGTCCCGCGGCGGTGTCCGGGCCGGCGGCCCGGCCGAGCGGCGACATGGCGGCCAGCAGCGTCGAGTAGACCTCGAAGGCGTCGCCGTGCTCGAACCAGCGGTCCCCGTAGACGGTGGCGCAGATCAGCTGGACGGCGGCGTAGAGCCAGAGCCAGACCAGCACGGTGCCGGCGGAGTCGCGGCCGGGGGCGGCCAGCTCCAGCCAGCCGAACGCCAGCAGTCCCAGCGCGGCGGGCCGGCGGCCCAGGTGTGCGGGCAGCGGGCGCAGGCCCTCGGTGGGCGGGACGCGCAGCGCGGCGCAGAGCAGCGCGTGCAGCGAGCGCAGCGGGTTGACCAGCCGCCAGACCGGGCCCAGCAGCAGGGAGGCGGGCACCAGGCCGACCCAGAACAGTACGAAGACCATGCCCAGGCCGAGGTCCTCGCCGCCGTAGCCGTTGGTGAGCACGGCCAGCGTCAGGAAGGCGAGGGCCGCGCCCCAGGTCTGCAGGGTGCGGCGGGTCATCGGGTGGTCGACGACGCGGGTGAGGGCGGCGGGCAGGGTGCGCCAGGAGCGGCGGGCGTCGAAGCGCGGTTCGTGCCAGCGCAGGCGCAGGGCGTCGAAGGAGGCGTAGAGGGCGGTGGTCCCGGCGATCAGCGCCAGGGTGCGGGGGATCGGTCCGGAGCCGTGTCCGACCAGGTGGGCGAGGGAGGTCACGGTGGTTGAGGCCATGGCGCCAGGGTCGGCCGGGGCCCGGGGCGGGGCGAGCCTCGGCGGGGGCGGGCCTTCGGCGGGGCAAGCGGGGTGCGCCGGACGGGGGTGGCCGATCGGGCAGGGCGTCCTGCCCCTCCGGTGTCGGCTGACCGTGCCGGGGAACGTGCTGCACGGTGGTGGCATGGAATCGACACCTGCGTCCAGGTCAGGGGGGCCGCCGGCTCCCGTCTCCCCGCTCCCCGCCGCCCCGGCGGGGCCGTGGCGCCACGCGGCGTTCGCGGGGGTGGTGGTCTTCCTGTTCGGGGAGGCGTACGACACGTACTGGCACGCCAAGCACGTGTCGTTCGTCGTGGAGCCGCCGAGCGCGCTGTGGACCATCCACCTGGGGATCTACCTGGGTGCCGCGGTCACGGTGGTGGCCGGCGTGCTGCTGCTGCGGCGCGGCGGCCTCCGGGTGGCCGGGGCGCTGCTGCTGGCGGGCGGGGGGATCGAACTGGCGGGCTTCTTCCTGGACATGTGGAAGCACTCGCAGGGCACCTCCCTGGACCTCTACCACGATCTGGTGTGGTACGGATTCGGCGGGGTGGTGGTGGGGATGGTGCGGCTGGAGGCGATGCGGCGGGGCCGTCCGGCCGCGGCCGGCCCGCTGGAGTGACCGGGGGTGCGTGGCGGAGATGACCGGTAGCGAGGACGACAAGTTGCGCAAGGCCCTGGGCCCGCTGGGCGCGGAGCTGCTGACCGTCCTGTGGGGGGCGGACGGGCCGCTGAGCGTGCGGCAGGTGCTGGAGGAGGTCAACCGCCGGCGCGGCGAGCCCCTGGCCTACACGACCGTGATGACGGTGCTGAACCGGCTGAGCGAGCGCAACGTGGTGCGGCGTGCCGCGCGCGGGCGCGGGTTCGTGTACACGGCGCTGGTGACGGGGGCCGCCGATCTGGCGGTGCGTGACGTGATCCTCGACCACGGGCTCTCCGTGGTGGCGCACTTCGTGGACCGCTACCAGGCGGAGCCGCAGTTGCGGGCCCGGCTGATGAACCTGATCCGGCCGGAGAACGAGGACAGTTGACGCCGGCCCTCGCCGGGGCGCCGCGGTACCCCGGGGAGGGCACGGGAGACCGGGAACGGGGACGGGGGAACGTGAACGGACCGGACGGACGACGCGGCGGTGCGCTGCGGTCGGTGGGAATGATCCTGCTGGTGGGGGCCGGCCTGGTGCTGGCCGACGTGCTGGTCTACCTGGTGCTGAGGATCTGGCGGCACGGGCCGCGCTCCTCGGCGCGGGGCGCCGCGCAGTGGGCGCACGTGGTGGTGCTGGGCTGCGGCACGCAGATCGCGCTGGCGGCGGTGCTGCGCGGGACGGTGGTGGTGGTCCGCGCGCTGCTGGCCGGCCGGCGGGCGGGGCGGTGGGTGGCCGAGCGGGCGACCGCGCCGGGCGCGCGGCTGCGGGCGGTGCTGCCGGCGGTGCGGGCGGGGGTGGAGGTGGTGCAGCTCGACGTCTGCGGCCCGGTGGCGGTGACGCACCGGCTGTTCAGTCCGCGGGTGGCGATCTCCACCGGGCTGGTGGAGCGCACCACGGAGGAGGAGCTGCGGGCGGTGGTGCAGCACGAGCTGCACCACGCGCGGCGCCGCCATCCGCTGGGGCGGCTGGCGGTGGACGCGGTGGCCGGGGCGCTGTGGTTCGTGCCGGCGCTGCGGACGGTGGCCGTGCACGTGAAGACCCGGCAGGAGCTGGCCGCGGACCAGGCGGCGCTGCGGGTGGTGACGCCGGGGGTGGTGGCGAGCGCCCTGGTGAAGTCGCTGGCGCCGGACGGGCCGGAGGCGGGGGGCGCGCGGCTGGTGCGGGCGGGGACCGCGATGGGCGGGGAGACCGCCCTGGAGGCGCGGGTGCGTCAGCTGGAGGGGGGCCCGCGGGGCTTCGGCCGGCGGCTGCGGTGCTGTTCGCTGCGCAGATCGCTGGTGCTGGTGGTGGTGCTGGCGGGCGTGTGGGTGTACTGCGGGGTGACGGCGGCGGCCGGCCTGTGCGAGGGCTCGTTCTGAGCCGTCGCGCGCCCGCGTCCGCCGCCCGTCCCGACGCCGTCGTCCCCCGCACCGTCGTCCGGCCGGCCGCGCGGTCGTCCGTCCGTGCCGGCCCCGGGAGCGCCCGCCGCCGCGGACGGTCCCGGGGGCCCGCCGGTCAGTGGGTGTGGGCGTCCGCGACGGTGAGGGCCTCGTCGATCCGGGCCAGCCCCTCGCGGGCGTCCTCCTCGCTGATGTTGCACGGCGGGGTGATGTTCAGGCGGTTCAGGTAGACCATGGCGCTGACGCCGCGCTGCATCAGGGCGCCCATCAACTGCGCGCCGGGCGGCGTGAGGCGGTCCGGGGTGTCGTAGTTGACGTACATCTCCTTGGTCTTCTTGTTCCTGACGAGCTCCAGGGCCCAGATGGTCCCGATGCCGCGGGCCTCGCCGACGCTGGGGTGCCGCTCGGCGATCCTGGCGAGCTCCGGCCCGAACACCTCGCGGCCCAGCCGGGCGGAGTGCTCCACGGTGCCCTCGTCGCGCATGGTGTCGATCGCGGCGACGGCGACGGCGCAGGCCATCGGGTGGCCGGAGTAGGTGCTGCCGCCGGGGTAGGGGGTGGCGCTGAAGGTCTCGACGATCTCGTCCCCGACCAGGACGCCGGAGAGCGGCAGGTAGCCGGAGTTGACGCCCTTGGCGAAGGTCATGAGGTCCGGGCGCACGCCCCAGTGGTCCGTGGCGAACCAGGCACCGGTGCGGGCGAAGCCGACCATGATCTCGTCCAGGATCAGCATGATGCCGTAGCGGGTGCACAGCTCGCGCACGCCGGCCAGGTAGCCGTCCGGCGGGACCAGGACGCCGCTGCTGGTGCCGCCGACCGGTTCCAGCACGATGGCGGCGATGGTGCGCGCGCCCTCCAGGACGATGACCTGCTCCAGGTGCTCAAGGGCCCGCAGGCACTCCTGCTCCTCGTTCTCGGCGTAGAAGGAGGAGCGGTACAGGTACGGGGCGAAGAAGCGGACCACGCCGGCGTTCCCGGTGTCGTTGCGCCAGCGGCGGGGGTCCCCGGTGAGCTGGATCGCGGTGGAGGTGGCGCCGTGGAACGAGTGGTGGGCGGCCAGGAGCTTGAACCGGCCGGTGTGCAGCCGGGCCAGCCGCACCGCGTGCTCGACGGCCTCGGCGCCGGAGCTGGTGAACAGGACCCGCTCCAGTCCGGCGGGGGCGACCTCGGCGATCTTCCGGGCGGCGGTGGCGCGCTGCTCCTCGGCGAAGTGCGGGGCTATGGTGCAGAGTTTTCCGGCCTGCTCCTGGATGGCGGAGACCAGTCGGGGGTGCTGGTGGCCGAGATTGGTGTAGACGAGCTGGGAGGAGAAGTCGAGGTAGCGGTTGCCGGCGTGGTCCCAGAACCAGGAGCCGGCGGCGCCGGCGACGGGCAGGGCGCGGTGGGTGCCCTGCTGGACCCAGCCGCGGAACAGGTGCCGGGCGTCGTCCTCGGCGATGGCCCGGGCGGTCTCCGGGGCCGCGGGCGCCCCGGTGGGCGCGGTGGGTGCGGTCGCGGTGGTGTCGTTCATCTAGCGGGGGTCCTTTCGCGCGGGCGGTGCCTGGCGCACCGGGTGGTCGGACGGGGCGGGGCGGCCGTCTCCGGCAGCGGTCGCGGCGCCCGCTCCGGTGCCGCCGCCGCTCCCGGCGCCGGTCCCCGTGTCGTGCAGGGTCAGGGCGGGGGAGGGCGCGGCCGTGAGGCGCTGGTAGACGCGGGTGCGGTAGGGCCAGTTGGTGGTGAGGCTGCCGTCGGCGGTCTTGAACCAGCTGGTGCACGGGCCGGCCCACACGGTGCCGGCCGAGCCGGTGTCGACCAGCTCCTGCCAGGCGTCGGCGGCGCGGTCGGTGACGTCCAGCTCGGCGCGGACCCGGCCGCGGGCGAGCAGGGCGACGCAGCGGGCGATGTAGGAGGCCTGGGCCTCCAGGGCGAGCACCGCGGAGTTGTGGCCGAGGTTGGTGTTCGGTCCGTACATCAGGAACAGGTTGGGGAAGCCGGGGACGTGGATGCCCAGGTGGGTCCGGGGGCCGGCCTTGAACGCCTCGGCCAGGGTGCGGCCGCCGGGACCGCTGACGGTCATCGGGGTGAGGAACTCGGTGGTGCGGAAGCCGGTGGCGTAGACGACGGCGTCGACCGGGCGGTGCCGGCCGTCGGTCGTCCGGATGCCCTCGGGGGTGAGGCGCTCGATCGGGTCGGTGACCAGTTCGACGTGCTCCTGCTGCAGGGTCGGGTACCAGTCGGAGGACAGCACGACGCGCTTGCAGCCGAACGCGAAGTCGGGCGTCAGCCGGTCGCGCAGCCGGGGGTCGGCGACCGCGGTGCGGAGGTGGCGCTCGGCCTTGGCGCGCAGGACGGCGGCGGCGAACCGGTTCCCGCGCACGGCGGGCAGCAGCAGGGCCTCCGAGAGCTGGAAGAGCGTCGCGCGGTAGGTGCGGTGGGCGCCGGGGAGGGTGCGCAGCAGCGCGGAGTGCGCGGGGTGGAACCGGGCGCCGGGTTTGGGCATCACCCAGTTGGCGCTGCGCTGGAAGACGTGCAGGCGCCGGACCCGGCCGGCGAGCGCGGGGACGACCTGCGCGGCGCTGGAGCCGGTGCCGATGACGGCGACGGCGGCGCCGTCGAGGGGCCGGTCGTGGTCCCAGCGGGCGGTGTGGAAGGCGGCACCGGTGTAGTCGCGGGCGCCGGGCAGGTCCGGTACGGCGGGGCGGTGCAGCTGGCCGACGGCGGTGATCACGGCGTCCGCGTGGTGGACCCGGCCGCGGGCGTCGTGCAGGTGCCAGGTGCGGGTGGGGTCGTCGTAGCGCAGGTGGGTGATCTCGGTGCCGTAGCGCAGGTGCGGTTCGAGCCCGTGGGCGCGGGCGACGTCCTCCAGGTAGCGCAGGATCTCGCGCTGCGCGGGGTAGCGCACCCGCGGGTCGCGGTAGGGCGCGAAGGAGTAGGAGTACAGGTGGGAGGGGATGTCGCAGCCGGCGCCGGGATAGGTGTTGTCGCGCCAGGTGCCGCCGAGGCCGGGTGCCTTCTCGTAGACGGTGAACGAGGTGACGCCCGCCCGGAGCAGCCGGACGGCGGCGGCGAGGCCGGAGAACCCGGCCCCGACGACCGCCACCCGCGGGGTCGCGGTGTGCGCTCGCGTCATCGCGGGGCGGGCCCGCTCTTGCGGTACACCGAGACGTGGGCCTGGCTGTCGGCGGCGAAGGGCGTGCCCTCCCAGTCGGCGAAGCGGCGTTCGAGGGTGAGTCCGGCCAGCCGGGCCATCAGGTCGAGCTCGGCGGGCCAGACGTAGCGGAAGCGCACGGTGTGCTCGCGCGTCCCGGCCCCGGTGCCGGTCCCGTCACGCCCGCCGGTCGCCCCGGCGCTCCCGGGGGTGTCGGCGGGTGCGTCGGTGAGGCTGTAGCGCGGGTACATGTGCTGGGCGACGGGGTCGTGGCGGGCGATGCCCAGGCTCAGACTGGCGCCGGCGGTGCGGGCGACCTCCATCCGGTGGCCGCTGTGGTGACCGGCCTCGAACCGGGCGGTGTCGGGGACGAAACCCTGGAAGACGAACAGGCCGCCGTCGGCGAGGAGCCGCGCGGTGTTGGCCAGGCAGCGGACCTGGTCGTCCTGGGTGGGCAGGCTGTACAGGGTGTTGAAGACGATGTACGCCAGGGTGTAGGGGCCGCGGGCGGGCGGGTCGGTGAAGTCCCCGGTCACCAGCGTCACGGCGTCGGCGCCCGGCTTGGCGCGCAGCAGACCGAGCATCTCCTCGGAGGCGTCGACACCGGTGACCTCCACGCCGAGGCCGGCCAGCGGCAGGGCGACGCGGCCGGTGCCGACGCCCAGTTCGAGCGCGGTGCGCGCGCCGGTGTCCTTGGCCGCGCGGTCGGTGTGCTCGGCGAGGAACCGGACGGTGGCGTCGGTGTCCTGCTGCAGGCGGGTGATCCAGTGGTCGTAGATGTCGGCCAGTTCGCTGCCGTAGCTGGTGGGGCCGTAGCTCTCCTGGGTCGTCATGACGGCAGTCAACCTCCGGGGCGCGGGTGGCGGCCAGGCTGGGTCGGCGTGGCCGATAGGGGGGGTCGGTTTCGGGACCGGTGCGGGCCGGTGCGGAGCCCGGCCGGACCGGCGTCAGCGGCGGGGCAGTTCGAGGGCGAGGCGGGCGAACAGCGGCAGCGGCAGGGTGGGGCCGCCGGACAGCGTGCGGCGCTCGACGCGCGCCCCGGCGAAGGCGGGGCAGGCGGCGAGCGCGCCGGTGGGCCGGGTGTCGGCGACGCCGCGGAAGTCGTAGACGACCAGGCGGCCGCCGGGGCGCAGCACCCGGGCGATCTCGCGGGCGGCGGCGGGTACGTCGGGCCAGTGGTGCACGCTCAGGGTGGAGACGACGAGGTCCAGGGTGTCGTCGTCGAACGGGAGCCGGGCGGCCTCGCCCAGGTGCACGGTGATGTGCGCGGCGAGACCGTGGGCGGCGGCGTTGTGCCGGGCGCGTTCGACCATGGCGGGGGAGACGTCGACGCCGTGGGCGTGCAGGCCGGGGCGGCGGGCGGCCAGGTGCAGCAGCAGGCGGCCGGGGCCGGTGCCGATGTCCAGGACGGCGGCGCCGTCGGGCAGATCGGCCGCCTCGGAGGCGGCGCGGCGGTGCAGGCCGGCCAGCATGCGCCCGGCGAAGCGGTCGTACTGCTCGCCGGTGACGCTCATTCCGCCGTCGTCGCCGTCC
Organism: Kitasatospora sp. NPDC056327; assembly: GCF_042261735.1. Classification (NCBI taxonomy): domain Bacteria; kingdom Bacillati; phylum Actinomycetota; class Actinomycetes; order Kitasatosporales; family Streptomycetaceae; genus Kitasatospora; species Kitasatospora sp. NPDC056327. Next base: position 9,812 of record NZ_JBHJRC010000102.1, read on the forward strand.
GGGCGCCCGGTCCCGGGGCCGCGGCGGCCGTGACCGGGCCGGTCGGGACCGTGGCCGTCGGGGGCGTGGCCGTCGGGGGCGTGCTGCGCGCGGTGCGCGGGGCGGGCCGGGCCGGTGGCGGCCAGGCGGTGCAGGCCGTGGTGGGCCAGGTTCAGGAGTCGACGCATGTCGGGGCCTTCGGACGCAGGACGGGGCGGGGGAGCGGTTCCCCCGCCCCGTGGCGGGTTGACGGGCCGGCGGGTGCCGGGGTGCCGGGTCGGCGGACGCCTCGGGCCGGCGGGTGCCGGGAGGCGGCGGGTGTCAGGAGGCGGAGCGCTTCGGGCGGTGACGGGGTTCAGGACGCGGAGGGCGCGGCCTTCGCGTCGGCGCCCGGCGCCCCGGTGGTGTCCGGGGCGGTCCTGGGCATGGGCACCAGGGCCAGCAGCAGGACCAGCAGCGCGGCCAGCGGCACGCCCCAGACGAACACCTCGGGGATCGCCTCGGCGACCGCGGCCGGCGAGGCCGGGCCGTCGCCCAGTTCGCGGGTCAGCAGGCTGCCGAACAGCGCGACGCCCACCGCCATCCCCAGGCCCCGGATGGACAGGTTGGCCGCGGTGGTCGCCGCCAGGTCGGCGGGCCCCGCGGAGTTCTGCGAGACCACGACGAGGTTCTGCATCAGCAGGCCGAAGCCGGCGCCCAGGACCACCATCGCGGCGGCGACGAACCAGTACGGGCGGTCCGGGTCGAGCAGCGAGAGCAGCACGAACGCCACCGCCAGCACGACGCCGCCGGCCAGCAGGTAGGGCTTGAACCGCCCGCTCTTGCCGGCCTTGCCGCCGGCCACCGCGGAGACCGCGATGAACGGCAGGAAGTACGGGTTGAGCGCGAGGCCGGCGCGGGTGGCGCTCCAGTCGTAGGCGTTCTGCAGGAACGTCGGCATGAACACCACCGACCCGTACAGCAGCATGCCCAGCACGGCGGTGGCCGGCAGGATCAGGCGCAGCGCCGGGTTGGTGAACAGGCGCATCGGCAGCAGCGGGTTGGTGGCGCGCCGCTCCCGGAGGACGAACAGCACGAACAGCGCCAGGCAGGCCACGACGAGGCCGATGACCTGCGGCGAGCCCCAGTCGTAGGTGCGTCCGCCCCACTCGGTGACCAGCAGCAGGCTCACCACGGCGCCGATCAGCAGCAGCGCGCCGGCGACGTCCACGGCTCCGCCGGTGCCCGCCCGCGGCACCCGCAGCGCGATCGCGCACAGCGCCACGGACACCACGCCGATGGGCACGTTGATGTAGAAGATCCAGCGCCAGCCGGGTCCGTCGGTGATCACGCCGCCGACCAGCGGGCCGCCCACCGAGGCGAGAGCGAACACCGCGCCGGTCAGGCCCTGGACCTTGCCGCGCAGGTGCTTCGGGTAGAGCTCGGACAGGGTGACGGTGGGGATGACGAACAGCGCCCCGGCGCCGACGCCCTGGGCGACCCGGGCGGCGATCAGCTGCGGCATCGTCTGGGCCATCCCGCACAGCAGGGAGGAGACGGTGAACAGCACGACGGCGGCGATGAACACCTCGCGCCGTCCGTAGCGGTCGGAGACGCGCCCGTAGAAGGTGCCGGTGGCGGTGGAGGCCAGCACGTAGGCGGTGACGACCCAGCTGTAGGCGTCGGCGCCGCCGATGTCGGCGGTGATCTGCGGCAGCGCGATGGCCACCACGGTCTGGTCGAGCACGGACAGCAGCATGCCGAGCACCAGCGCGGCGGTGGCCAGCGGCACGTTGCTGAGCGCGCCGGCCGGAGGGGCGGCGTCCTCGCCCTGCGGGGCGGTCGCGGTGGTGGCGGGGTTCTCGGGGGACACGGGGGTGGGGTTGCTCTCTGACATGGCGCTCACGCCCGGGGGGCGGCGAGCGCGGCGAACGGGTTGGGCAGCCGGAAGTCGGCGCTGACCAGGTCCTGGTCGATGATCGCGCCGGCCACGGTGCCGGCCGCGGCCGCGGCGATCACGGCGGCCAGCGGCGCCGGCACGGTCGGGCGCCGGGCCATGTCGCCGGCCGCGTAGACGCCCGGGACGCTGGTCTGGTGGAACTCGTTGACCTCCACGCAGGAGTCCGGGAAGACCGCGCAGCCCAGCTGGTGCGCGAACTCCGCGCGCTGGTGCAGCGAGGTCTTGACGAACACCGCGTCGAGCGGGAGCGTGTCCCCGTCCCCGAGGACGGCGTGCCGCAGGTCGCCGCCCTCGCCGGCCAGCTCCGCCACCCGCTCCTCGCGCACGGTCACGCCCGCCGCGGCGAGCACCTCGCGCAGCGCGCCGTCCAGCTCGTCGCCGCCGGTCAGCAGCGTCATGGTGCGGGTGAAGCGGCTCAGCTGGAGGGCCAGGCGTACCCGGTCGCCGCCGGCGCCCAGCACCGCGACGTCCTTGCCGGTGACCTCGTAGCCGTGGCAGTAGGGGCAGTGGAAGGCCGAGCGGCCCCACAGCTCGGCGCAGCCGGGCACGGCCGGCATCTCGTCGCGCAGGCCGGTGGCCAGCAGGAGGCGGCGGGCGGAGGCGGCGGAGCCGTCCGGGAAGACCACCTCGAAGTGTCCCTCGCCGTGCCGGGTGAGGGTGTGGACCGGGTCCTCGCGGACCTCGACGTGCGGGTAGGCGGCCAGGTCCGCGCGGCCCAGCTCCCGCATCTTCGACGGCGCGGTGCCGTCGTGGGTGAGGAAGTTGTGCATGGCCTCGGCGGGGGCGTTGCGCCCCTGTCCGCTGTCGGCCAGCAGCACCGTGCGGTGCGTGCGGCCCAGCGTCAGGGCCGCCGACATCCCGGCGGGGCCGCCGCCGATGATGATGACGTCCAGCATGTCCAGGTCTCCCTATCTCGTCGTCGCGCCGGTGAGCGCCGGCTTGACCTGGCCCCAACTCTGCAAGTTAATGTCAACATGAAGTCAAGTCTGGACGCGCCCGCCATGACCATCGGTGAACTCGCCGAACGCTTCGCCCTGCGCCCCCACGTGCTGCGTCACTGGGAGTCACTGGGCCTGCTGTCGCCCGCCGAACGGGTGAACGGCCGCCGCCGCTACACCCGCAACCACATCGCCCGGGTCGCCATGATCGTGCGCGGCAAGGCCGCGGGCTTCAGCCTGGAGCAGTTGCGCGACGTGCTGGACGCCCGCGACGCGGACGCCCGGCACGCCCTGCTGCGCGACCACTACGAGGAACTCGACCGGCGGATGCGCGAGATCGAGGCCTCGCGCACCCTCATCGAGCACGCCATGAGCTGCCGCGCCCACGACTTCACCCAGTGCCCGGGCTTCAGCCGCCTGGTCGAGGCCCTGAACGACGGCGACGCCCACGGCGTGCCCGCCGAACTGCACACGCACCGTCACTGATCACCGCGCCACCGGATCACCCGTCACCGGCCGACGGCGCCTCGGCGGACCGGGTCCACCCCGGAGAACGCGACCCGCATCCGCTCGGGCCCGCGCAGGATCACGTGCGGACGGTACTCCAGGGAGTCCTCGACCAACTGCGGATCACGCACCCGGGAGACGAACGCCTGGAGCGCCACCGCCGCCTCCAGCTTGCCCAGGTTCGCGCCCAGGCAGCGGTGCACGCCACTGGAGAACGACAGGTGTTCGAGCCGCCGCCCGGCGGCGCGCGTGATGTCGAAGCGGTCCGGGTCCTCGAACACCTCGGGGTCCCGGTTGGCCGCCGCCGTCAGCATCAGCACGTCGGTTCCCGCCGGGATCTCGAAGCCCTCCAGGGCGATCGGCTCCTTCGCCATCCGGTGCAGCATCTGCACCGACGGCTCGAACCGCAGGATCTCCTCCACCGCGTTGAACGCCAGCGAGGGGTCCTCGCGCAGCATCGCCAGCTGCCCGGGGTGGCGCAGCAGCGTCAGGATGCCGTGCGTGATGAGGTTCGCGGTCGTCTCGTGCCCGGCCATCACCAGCAGCGCGAGGGTGGCCAGCAGCTCCGTCTCGGTCAGCCGCTCGCCCTCGGCCTCGGCCGCCACCAGCCGCGCCAGCAGGCCGTCCCCGCGGGCCCCGCCGGAGGCGATCAGGTCGCGGAAGTACTGGTAGAACGCGGCCCGCGTCTCGGTGTCCTCGCGGTCCACGTCCGGGGTGCGGTTGGCCGCCATCAGCGGGTCCAGCGCCCGGCCCAGCACCGTCGACCACGTCCCGAACACCTTGTGGTCCTCCGCCGGCACCCCGAGCATCTCGCAGATCACCCGCACCGGCACCGGGTAGGAGAACACGCCGGGGATGTCCACCGGCGAGCCCGCCGCGGCCACCTGGTCCACCAGGTCGTCGGTGATCTCCCGGATCCGGCCCTGAAGGTTCTGCACCATCCGCGGGGTGAACGCCATCGTCACCAGCCCGCGCAGCCGGGTGTGGTCCGGCGGGTCCAGGAAGGTCATCACCTCCCGGCGCGAGGCCACCGCGTCGGAACTGAGGATCCTGGACGCGCTGCGGTCGGCACTGGCCGCCGGCGAGCGCAGCACCGTCTCCACGTCCCGGTGGCGGCCCAGCACCAGCAGCGCGCCGTCCATCGCCCAGAACGGGGAGGCCTGCCGGATCCCGGCCAGCACCGGGTACGGATCGGCCCGGTTGTCCGGGTCGAAGTAGGCGATCAACTGCTCGTCGGGGCTCGCCCCGGGCCGGGGCCCTGTCGTCTCCGTCATGCCCGAAAGCGTCGCCCCGGCCCCGTCCCGCGGGCGAGGTTCCGCCGCCGTGGTCGTTCGGGCACCCCGCGTGCACCCCCCAAAGGGGACTTCACCCCCGCACCCCCGACCACCGAGGGTAGCCAGCCATGGGAACCGACGCGCTCAGCCCCGCGATGACCGCCCACGCCGCGCCGCCCCCGCCCGGCGCCGCCTTCGACGCCTGGCGCACCTGGCGGCGGCAGGGCGGCGCCCGCGCCGTCGTCGCGGCCGGCATCCTGGCGGCCAACGCCCGCAACGTGCAGCCGTGGCGCTTCGCCCTCGACGCGGACGGCCGGCGCGTCCTCGTCCACGCCGACCCCGCCCGCCGCCAGGGCGCCCTCGACCCCTTCGACCGCGAGCTGCACGTCGGGCTCGGCTGCGCCCTGGAGAACATGGTCCTCGCCGCCCGGGCCCAGGGCCTCGCCCCCGTCCTGCACCTGGCCCCCGACCCGGAGCGGCCCGGGCACGCCGCCACCCTGTACCTGGACGGGACCGGCCCCGGCCCCCGCACCGGCCCCCGCACCGGCCCCGGAGCCGGCCCGGCCGCGCCGCCGGGGCCCGCGGGGGAGCTGCCCCCGTTCTGGCGCGACCTCTACGAGGCGATCCCCTACCGGCGCACCAACCGCGGCCCCTTCCGGGACCGCCCGCCGGCCCCGGACCTGCTCGACGAACTCACCGCCGCCGCCGGCACGGAACCCGGCGCGCCCGCCCTGCACTGGTTCACCGCCCCCGCCGAACGCGCCCGGGTCGCCGCCCTGCTCGTCGAGGCCACCGAGGCCGTCATCGCCGACGAGGGCCAGTCGCGCTCCGGTCACCGCTGGTACCGGGGCAGCGACCGCGCCGTGGCGCGCACCGCCGACGGCATGACCGTCGACACCCAGGGCATGCCCGCGCTGATGACCGCCCTGGGCAAGCGGCTGCCCGCGCCCCCGCGCACCGTCGCGGACCGCTTCTGGCTGCGCAACACCCGCGCCGTCCACGTGCCCACCGCCGCGGCCTTCGCGATCGTCACCGTCACCGACGCCCGGGACACCGTCCAGCGGCTGCGCGGCGGGCGCCTGCTGCAGCGCCTGCACCTGCTCGCCACCGCCCGCGGCCTGGCCGTCGGCCACCTCAACATGATGACCGTGCGCGCCGACCGCGAACGCGAACTCGGCCTCGCCCCGCGCTTCGGCACCGCCCTGGAGGAGCTCCTCGCCACCCCCGGCCGCGAGGCCCTGGTCACCTTCCGGATCGGCTACCCGGCACGGCCCGCCGGCACCAGCCCGCGCCGCCCCCTGAGCGCCGTCCTGGACCCCGCCGCCCCCTGACCCGCACCCCAGCCACGCCCCGACCCACCCCCGACGGCGGGCCTCCCCGTCCCGCCGACCCAAGCCGAGGAGGCAGGACCACCATGTACGACGCCATCGTCGTCGGCGCGCGCGTCGCGGGAGCGACCACGGCCATGCTGCTCGCCCGCTCCGGTCACCGTGTCCTGCTGCTCGACCGGGCGCGCATCCCCAGCGACACCATGTCCACCCACTACGTCCACCAGCCGACCATCGCCCGGCTCGCCCGCTGGGGCCTGCTCGACCGGCTGGTCGCCACCGGCTGTCCGCCCCTGGACGTCGCCCGCTGGGAGCTGGAGGACGTCGCGATCGCCGGCTGCGCCCCGCCGGTCGACGGCATCCGCGCCGCCTACGGGCCGCGCCGCTACGTCCTGGACGGCCTGCTGGCCGAGGCCGCCGTCGAGGCCGGCGCCGAACTGCGCGAGCGCTGCAACGTCACCGACCTGCTGCGGGACGGCGACACCGTCGCCGGGGTGGTGCTGCGCGGCGAGGACGGGCGCGAGCACACCGAGCGCGCCCGCGTGGTGATCGGCGCCGACGGCGTCGACTCCCTGGTCGCCCGGCGCGCCGGCGCCCGCAAGTACGAGGAGGCGCCCACCCTCAACTGCCTGTACTACACGTACTGGAACGGGCTGAGCGCCGACTACGAGGTCTACGTCCGCGGACGCCGCGCCATCGGCGTCGTGCCCACCCACGACGGCAACACGATGATCGGCATCCAGTGGCCCCGTGCGGAGTTCGACACCGTGCGCGCCGACGTCGAGGGTTCCTACCTCAAGGCGCTCGCCTCCACCGCCCCCGGGCTCGCCGAACGGCTCGCCGACGCCCGGCGGGTGGAGCGCTTCACCGGCACCGGCCGGCTGCCCAACTTCTTCCGCACCGCGGCCGGCGCCTCCTGGGCCCTGGTCGGCGACTCGGGCTTCCACAAGGACCCGGTCGGCGCGTTCGGCATCAGTGACGCCGTGCGCCACGCCGATCTGCTGGCCGGCCTGCTGGGCCCCGCCCTCGGCGGCGAACGCCCGGTCCCCGAGGCCCTGGCGGACTTCGCGCGCGAACGCGACGAGGACGCCATGCCCGAGTACTTCTTCAACCTCCAGGCCGCCCGCCTGGACCCGATGCCCGAGTTGCTCAACGTCCTGCGTGCGATCCAGGGCGACCAGGAGCAGACCGACCGGTTCTTCGGCCTGATCGCCGGCAGCTTCACCTGGGACGTCTTCTTCACCCCCGAGCTGATCGAACGCGCCGCCGCCCTCGCCGGGCCCGGCGCCTGAAACCCGCCCCGCACAGACCAGTTCACGCCGCCCGACGCCCGCCGGGCGGCGACGGAAAGGACCAGGGATGACCGACACCCCGGGCCGGCGGATCCGCCGGCTCTTCGAAGAGGTCTACAACAAGCACGACTTCGACCGCGCGGACGAGTTCTTCGCCCCCGACTACGTCAACCACCAGGTCGGCGCAGCCCCCGGCGTCGAGGGCCTGCGCACCTGGGCCACCATGATGCTCACCATGGTCCCCGACCTCGCCTGCGCCGTCGAACAGCTGGTGGAGCAGAACGACCGCGTCCTCGTCCACGTCCGCTGGCAGGGCACCATCGGCGGCACCGACCGCCCGCTCGACCAGCTGACCGCCAACCTCTACCGCCTGCACGAGGGCCGCATCACCGAGCACTGGAGCGTGTTCGACTACTCCGCGCTCGCGGCCCTCGGCCTCACGCCCCCCGACCAGACCGCCCAGGCCACCGGCACCCCCGACTGGGACGCCGGCCCGACGCAGCAGGAGAACATGCGGCTGGTGCGGACCGTGTGGGACGAGGTCATGCACCAGCACCGGCTGGACCGCGCCGACGCCCACTACCGGGCCGACTACATCCAGCACAACGCCTTCGCGGCCTCCTCCGGCGAGGGCCTGGCCGGTATGAAGACCTTCTTCGCCGGCCTGTTCGCCCTCGCCCCCGACCTGGTCGGCGACCTCACCCAGATGATCGCCCAGGACGACCTGGTCGCGGTCTTCTGCGTCTGGCACGGCCACGAGGCCGCCACCGGCGCCGAGGTGCGGCTGCACACCTCCGACCTGCTGCGGATCCAGGACGGGCTGATCGCCGAGCACTGGGACGTGATGGACTACGCCGCCGTCGCCCGGTTCGGTGTTCCCCCCACCTCCTGACCGTCCGTCCGCAGCGCCCCCGTCCGTGCCCCCGCCCCCGTTCGCCGGGGCGGGGACACGGCGCTGCGGCAGGGGAGGGGACGGGGGACGCGGGAGGGGGCGGTGACCCGGCCGGGTCACCCCCCCCTCCCGCGTCCGCGCACCGCTACCCGGCGGGCGTCACCGTCACCTCCAGCCGTGCCAGCCGGCGCTGCATGAACAGCGGCAGCCACCGCGGCTCCTGAGGCGGCGCCGACAGCTCGGCCGGCCAGGCCGCCAGCGCCCGCATCAGCAGCGTGCCCTGCTGCTTGGCCAGGGCCGCGCCCAGGCAGTAGTGCAGCCCGTGGCCCAGTGCCAGATGCCGCGGCCCCTCCCGGGTGATGTCGAACCGGTCCGGGTCGGTGAACACCCGCGGGTCGCGGTTCGCCGCGCCGATGAGCGTCAGCACCCGCACCCCGGCCGGCAGCCGCCGCCCGCCGACCCGCACCTCCTCCGCCGTCCACCGCCCGCCGCCGGCGGTGGCCAGCTGCAGCGGACTCTCGTGGCGCATCACCTCCTCCGCCGCCGGTCCCGCCAGCTCCGGGCGCGCCCGCAGCAGCGCCAGCTGGCCGGGGTGGCGCAGGAACGCCAGGAACGCGCTGGCCGTGAACGCGACCAGCGTCTCGTGGCCGGAGATGAACACCAGCGCCGCGTTGGCCGTCAGCTCGCTCTCGCTCAGCAGCCCCTGCTGCTGGGAGCCGACCAGCGAGGACACCAGGTCCTCGCCCGGATCCCGCCGGCGCGCCCGGGCCAGGTGCGTGAAGTAGTCGTCGAACTCCTCGTAGGCCGCCACCGCGCTCTCGATCGACCCGGGGGAGGCCGGGATGTCCGCGGCCGGCGACATCGCCTGCCCCCAGTCCCGCAGCTTGTCCAGGTCCGCGCGCGGCACCCCCAGCAGGTCCCCGATCGCCCGCAGAGACACCGGGAACGCCAGGTCGTCCACCACCTCCAGCCGGCCCCGTTCCAGGGCCCGCGCCAGCAGTTCGTCCGCCAGCCGCCGGGCCTCGGCCAGCACGGTGCCCAGCCGCGGCGAGGCGAACGGACGCCGGGTCAGGTTCCGCAGCCGGGTGTGGTCCGGCGGGTCGGTGAACAGCAGGGTGCCGCTCATGCTGCGCAGCGACTCGGGCACCATCGCCGCCAGCAGGTCCGCCACCGCGTCCGGCGGGGACAGCCGCAGCGCGGGGTGGCCCAGCACCTCGGTCGCGTCCGCGTAGCCGCTCACCACGTAGGAGTCCAGGTAGTCCCAGTACACCGGCCCGCCCATCGCACGGATCCGCGCGTAGTGCGGGTACGGGTCGTCGCGGAAGGCGTCGGTGTAGGGGTCGAAGCCCTCCAGGACGGGCACCTCGCCGTCCGCGGGCCGTTCGTCGGCGCTCATCGGGTCTCCTCCGGACCGGTGGTGACAGGGGTGAAGGAACCGGCGGGAAGGCGGCCGAGCATCGCCAGCAGGTTCTCGGGGGAGAAGAACGTCCCGGCGCTCACCGTACCCGCGATCATCCCGAAGAACCGGTCGGCGTCCTCCTGGTGGGAGGCCAGCACCTCCACCAGCCGGCGGGTCATCGGGTCCAGGTCGAACCCGGCCGCCTCGCAGGTGAACTCGTAGACCGCCTCGCTGGCCGCGTTGCGGGCCCGCTCGTAGCCGGCCATCGCCTCCTCCCGGGGCGTCCCGCCGCGCACCTGGTCCAGTGCGTCCGCGAGGAGTTCCGCGTCCCGCCACGCGTCCGAGATGCCCTGGCCCGTCAGCGGGTCCTTGTGGTAGCCGGCGTCCCCCACCAGCGCCCACCCCGGCCCGTACGGGCGGCGGTAGAAGTTCGGCAGGTCCGCGGTGCCGCGGAACCGCTCCAGGCGCCGCGCCCCGGCCAGTTCCCGCGCCAGCGACGGCGCCGCCTCCTCCAGCGCCCGGTGGTAGTGGCCTTCCACGTCGCTGCGGTACTCGGGGTAGAACGCGTGCGGCCGGGCCACCTGCACCAGGTAGGCGTCGTCGTGGGTGGGGATCACCCCGATCTGCTTGTCGCCCGCCAGGAACACCTCGTTGCGGTTCCGGCGCTCGGGCGGCAGGCCCCGCCAGTAGGCGTAGTAGACCACCGTCAGCGGCGGCCGGCGGTGGTACTCCGCGGCGCCCGTCTCACGGGCCACCAGCGAGTTGCGGCCGTCCGCGCCCACCACCAGGTCCGCGTGCGCCTCGGCCTCCCGGCCGTGCTCGTCGCGGTAGCGCACCCCCCGGACCCGGCCCGAGGCGTCCCGCAGCAGCCCGCGCACCGAGCACCGCTCGCGCACCTGGGCGCCCGCCTGCCGCGCCGCGTCCGCCAGCAGGGCGTCCAGCACGGTGCGGCGCGGCGCCAGCGCCATCGACACCCCCTCCATGGGCGGGGCGAAGCCGCGGACCACCAGGTCCTCCGCGAACCACCAGACCGCCTCCGTCACCGGCGGGCAGCCGCTGGCCAGCAGCGGTTCCAGCAGGCCCCAGCGCGCCAGCCGGACCAGCCCCGAGGGCTGGACGTAGTGCGTCGAGACGGTGTCCCGGGGGAACGCCGCCCGCTCCAGCACCAGCACCCGGTGGCCCCGGCGCGCCAGCAGCATCGCCAGCGGTGAGCCCGCACAGCGGCCCCCGACCACGATCACGTCGTGCATACGACCTCCGCCACCGAAACACGGGCCCGGCCCGGTGCCGGCGCCGCCGCCCAGCAAAGCGCCCGGCACCGCGCACCGCGAAGACCTGGGGGAGGTGCCCACTCGGGCAGCACCGTCCGGGCGCCCCCGGCGGCGCCCGATCCGCTGCCCCTGACGGCGCTGTCGCCGGTCGGTCCGGCGGCGCAGCCTTGGGGCCCTGCACCATCCGGCCCGCACCGAGCGACGAGGAGCACAGCGATGGCCCTGGACACCAGCAGGTTCGAAGCGATCAAGGAAGCCGCCGGGCACCGCAAGGACGACGAGGTCCTCGCCTTCGCCCGCGCCCAGGAGGGCGGCATCGCGGGCCTGCTCGACGACGTGTTCGCGAACATGCCCGAGGCCTTCCGCGCCGAGCGGGCCAAGGGCCAGGAGGCCTGCTTCCAGTACGTCATCAACACCCCCGACGGCGCCCACGAGTACTTCGTCGAGATCGCCGGCGACACCTGCCGCACCGGCCGGGGCCGCACCCCGGCCCCGAAGCTGACCACCACGGTGTCGCTGCCGACCTTCCTGAAGCTCCTCACCGGCCGGCTCAACGGCATGCAGGCCTTCCTCGGCGGCAAGGTCAAGCTCTCCGGCAACACCCTGTACGCCGCCAAGTTCGAGCACTGGTTCGAGCGTCCGGCCTGATCCCGGTCCGATCCGGCCGTGATCCCGCCCACCACCGCCCACCACCGCCCACCACCGTCCGTCACCGCCCTCCGACCGCGATCGCGGGAGCGCCCATGAAGTTCGGCATCGCCCTGCCCACCGTCGGCCCGCCCGGCCGGCGCCGCTACCTGCTCGACGTGGCCACCGCCGCCGACCGCCTCGGCTTCGACTCCGTGTGGGTCAGCAGCCACGTCGCCCTGCCCCGCACCCGCAACAGCACCTGCCTCTACCCGCGGGCCAAGACCGCCGACGCCTACAACTGGGGCGTCGCCTGGCTCGAACCCGTCACCGTGATGGGCGTGGTGGCCGGTGTCACCGAGCGGGTGCGCATCGGCACCCACGTGATGGCCCTGCCCTACCGCAACCCCGTCATCCTCGCCTCCGAACTCGCCACCCTCGACCAGCTCTCGCTGGGCCGCACCGTCCTCGGCGCCGGCATCGGCTGGATGGACGAGGAGTTCACCACCGTCGGCGTCCCGCGCCGCGAGCGCGGCGCCCGCACCGACGAGGCCATCGCGGTGATGCGGACCCTGTGGGGCACCCGTCACCCCACCTCCTTCCACGGCCGCTTCACCGACTTCGACGACATGTGGCTGGCCTCCCGCCCGCACACCCCCACCGGCCCGCCGGTCTACGTCGGCGGCAACACCGACGCCGCCCTGCGGAGGGTGGCCCGGCTCGGCGACGGCTGGCTCGCCCACGAGCTCTACCCCGACGAGATCACCGCCGGCCGCGCGACCCTCGACCGCCTCGCCGCCGAGGCCGGCCGCGATCCGGCCGGCATCGAGATCACCGTGCGGCGCGCCCTGGTGCCCCCGTTCGAGGTCATGGACTTCATGTCCGACCGGGTCAGCATCACCGGCACCGCCGACGAGGTCGCCGAACAGATCGGGGCCTACCGCGACGCCGGGGTCCAGCTGATGGTCCTCGACCTGTCCATGCGGCCCGCCCAGATCGTCGAAACCATGGAATGGCTGGTCAAGGACGTCCTCGTCCGCCTCTGAGCGCCGCACCCGCGACCACCGCACGGCCCACTCCCCGCCACCCCCCGCCGGCCCGCCCGGCCCCAGCCCAGGAGACAGCAGATGACCACGTCCGACCCCGCCACCGGCAGCCGCGAGGACCGCAAGGCCCAGATCAAGGACACGGTCTGCCGCATCCTCGAACTCGACCCCGAGCAGCTCACCGACACCAGCCTCTTCAAGGAGGAGCACGACGCGGACTCGCTGCGCGCCATCGAGATCCTCGCGGCCCTGGAGCGCCAGTTCGACATCACCATCGAGCAGGACGAGCTCGCCCGCATGGTCAACCTCGACGGCGTCGAGTCCGTCGTGGACCAGGCCCTGCTCGCCCGGTGACCGACGTGACGGCCACCCGCCTGCCACCGCCCGCCCCCCGGCGGGTGGTGGTGACCGGCCTGGGCACGGTGACCAGCATCGGCATCGGCGTCGGCGAGTTCCTCACCGCCCTGCGCGAGGGCCGCAACGGTGCCCGCCCCATCACCGCCTTCGACACCACCGGCTTCGCCCACGCCAACGGCTGCGAGGTCACCGGCTTCGACCCCGGGCGCTGGATCACCCGCACCCCGGCCGAACGCCTCGGCCGCGCCGCCCAGTTCTCCACCGCCGCCGCCGTGATGGCCCTCGCCGACTCCGGCATGACGCCGGAGGAGCTGCGGGCCCGCCGCAGCCTGGTCTGCGTGGGCACCACGGACGGCGAGTCGGCCGACCTCGACCGCCTGGTCGCCGCCGAACTCGCCGACGGACCCGAGAACCTCGACCCCCGGGTCGCGGCCCGCACCTCCGCCGCCCGGCTGTCCTCCGCCGTCGTCGCCGAACTCGGGCTCACCGACGTCGAGGCGACCACCCTCGCCACCGCCTGCGCGGCCGGCAACTACGCCATCGGCTACGGCCTGGACGCCCTGCGCGGCGGCGACGTCCAGGCCGCCCTGGTCGGCGGCGCCGACGCCATGTGCCGCAAGACCTTCACCGGCTTCTACCGCCTGGGCACCATCGCCCCCGAGAACTGCCAGCCCTTCGACCGGAACCGCAAGGGCATCCTGACCGGCGAGGGCGCCGGGATCCTCCTGCTCGAAACGCTGGACTCCGCCCTCGCCCGGGGCGCCCGCATCTACTGCGAGATCCTCGGCTACGGTCTCAACTGCGACGCCCACCACCCGGTCGCGCCCGACCGGGACAGCATCGCCCGCTGCATCCAGCGCGCCCACGCGGACGCCGACGTCAAACCGGACCAGGTCGACTTCATCTCCGCCCACGGCACCGGCACCCGTGCCAACGACGTCACCGAGGCCGCCGCCATCCGGCAGGTCTTCGGCCCGCGCCCGCCCGCCACCGTCTCCATCAAGTCCATGATCGGCCACACCATGGGCGCCGCCAGCGCACTGGCCTCCGCCGCCTGCGCGCTCGCCATCGCGGAGGGCTTCATCCCGCCCACCATCAACCACGTCGAGACCGACCCCGACTGCGCCCTGGACTGCGTGCCCAACGCCCCCCGCCGGGCGGACCTGCGGGTCGTGCAGAACAACGCGCTCGCCTTCGGAGGCAACAACGCCGTGCTGATGCTCGGCCGCTGCACCCCCGACGCGGCTCCCGCCGCAGCCGCTCCCGCCGCAGCCGAGGCCGCAGCCGTCGGGGCCGACCGGGCCGGCCCCGCCACCGCTGCCGGGGCACGCGGATGAGCGCCCTCATCACCGGCATGGGCGCCGTCAGCAGCGTGGGCGCCGACCGCACCAGCACCTTCGACGCCCTGTGCGCCGGCCGCAGCGGCCTCGCCCCGCTGCGCGCCTTCGCCCCCGCCCACTACCGCGCCCGCCACGCCTACGAGATCGACGACCGCCCCGCCTCCGGCGAGGACCGCCCGCTGCGCCCCACCGACTGGCTGCTCGCCGCCGTCGCCGAGGCGCTCGCCGACGCCGGCCGCCCCGACGACCTGGCCGGCGTGCCCGTCCTGGTCGGCACCACCCTGCGCGAACTGCGCTCGGTGGAACTGCGCTGGTGCGAGGACGCCCCCTTCGACCCCGCCGACCTGCACTTCGGCACCGCCCTGCGCCGCCGGTTCGGCGCCGACCGCACCTACACCGTCGGCAACGCCTGCGCGGCCTCCCTGTACGCCCTGGGCCTGGCCTGCGACCTGCTGGACCTCGGCGAGGCCGACACCGTCGTCGTCGCCGGCACCGACACCATCACCGAGAGCACCTACGGCATGCTCGACCGGGTCTACCGCGAGGCCCCCGACACCGTGCTGCCCTTCGACCGCCGCCGGCGCGGCATGCTCCAGGGCGACGGCGCCGCCGCCGTCGTCCTCACCAGGGACCCGGGCACCGCCCGCGCCGGGAGCACGACGGGGAGCGGGACCGCCGCCGGCGGGCGGGACGCGGCGCACGCCAGGGTCCGCTCGGTGGGCCTCAACTGCGACGCCCACCACCCCTCCGCCCCCGACCGCGCGAGCATCGGCCGCGCCATGCGCCAGGCCCACACCCGGGCCGGCGTCACCCCCGCCGACATCGACCTCGTCATGCTGCACGGCACCGGCACGCCCCACAACGACCGCGCCGAGGCCCTGGCGCTCACCGACGTCTTCGCCGCGGACGCCGCCCGCCCGCACCTGACCGCCGTCAAGTCGATGATCGGTCACACCGCGGGCGCCTCCGGCCTGCACAGCCTGATCGTCGCCGTGCAGGCCCTCACCACCGGCCGCGTCCCGCCCACCCTGGGCCTCACCGACCCCATCGACGAGGTCAGGGACCTGCGCATCGGCCCGCACCCCGTCCACGCCCCGGGCCTCCGGCTGGCCCAGGTCGACGCCTTCGGCTTCGGCGGCCTCAACGCCGTCGCCGTGGTGGAGAGGGCGGCCTGAATGAGCACCGGCCGCACCGCGCCCGCCGTCCACATCAGCGGCCTGGGCACCGCCCTGCCCGGCGTCCCCGGACCGCACGCCCTGCTCGACGCGCCCCGGCACGAACCCCGGGACCCGGCCGCCGCCCTGCGCGGCGGCGGCCTGCGCTACAAGGACCGCGCCACCAGACTCGCCCTCGCCGCCGCGCTCGCCGCGCTCGCCGACGCCCGTCTGCTCGACGACGAGGGCAACCTCACGGTCGACGGCGAGGACTTCGGCGTCGTCGTCAGCACCAACTGGGGCAACGTCGACACCGTCTGCGACACCAGCGCCACCATCCGCCGTCACAGCTACCGGGCCACCAGTCCCATGCTGCTGCCCAACACCGCCAGCAACGTCACCGCCTCCTGGCTCGCCATCACCCACGGCCTGCGCGGTGCCAACCTCACCCTGAACAACGGCCCCACCTCCGGCCTGGACGCCGTCCACTTCGCCCGCACGCTCATCGCCGCCGGCCGGCTGCGCCGCGCGCTGGTCGTCGGCGTCGAGCCCGCCAACGACCCCGTCCGCCGTCTCCTGGACGGCTCCCCGGGGCCCGGCGCGCTGCTGGACGGCGCCGCCGCCCTGGTCGCCGAGGCCGCCGACGCCGTCCGCGAGCGAGCCGTCACCCCGCTCGCCCGGATCGGCCGTTACGCCCGGGCCGGGGACCTCGCCGCCGCCACCGCCGCCGCCCGCCGGGGCGAGAGCGCGCCGCCCGGCACCTGGTGGACGCCCGAACCGCCGCTCGCCGGTCCCGCGCCCGGCCCGGTCACCGCCGGGACCGCCCACGCCCTGCACGCCCTGCACGGCCGCTGCTCCGGCGCCCTGGGCGTCCTGCAGTGCGTCGCCGCCACCGCCGGGCTCGCCCGCGACCACGGCGAGTCCGCCCTCGCCGCCACCGGGCACGGCCCCCTGGACACCGGCGCCGGCCAGGACGACGCCGCCGCCGCGCTGTGGCTGCACCGGATCCCCGGCGCCCGCCCCGGAGCCGCGCCATGACGCCCCGCCGGGTCACCCTGCTGCACGGCCTGGCCGGCCACCCCGGCCTGTGGCGCGGCTGCCGGGCCCTGGCCCCCCGCGGCCTGCGGCTCACCGCCGCCGACGTCAGCTGGCCCGTGGACGGCACCGCCCGCCCCGGTGGCCCGGGCGACCC
>NZ_JBHJRC010000103.1:0-26116 GCF_042261735.1 Kitasatospora sp. NPDC056327
CCGCGGCACGGAATTCCGTGCCGCGGACGGCCGTCCGTATTTTGGCGGGAATATTTTCGGTCCCCGTCGGAGTAAAGTGTCGCTGGACCGGGAACCAGGGCCGCCCTCCCCCTCGTCCGGGAACGAATCCACCGCACCGTCACCACCGCGCCGGCCGGCGCCGGCACCGTCCCGCCCAGCGAGACCGGGCGCGGACGCCGGGCCCCGAAACATGTCAGGCCGGTGTCAGAATTCCGGCAGTGATTTCGGGTAATACGTCCGCTATGTCCGGCGGGAATTGCGGCATTCCCGGTGATTGCTCCCGTCATGTCCCCTGGGGAGCCGGGTGAATTCCCCGACATTGGGCCTGTTGCAGAGGGCGTCGATCCGGATACATTCAGCCGCGGTCGACGCAATCGCCCGTTCGCCGGATGCCGTTCGGCGGCACCGGGAGGATTGTGGCGTGCGCGGCTGCGCCCAGGGGGGGTTCCCCGGGCCGGCCTCCAACCAGACCCGCGCCCGCAGACCTGCGGGAGCGTGAAGGGCCAGCACAGCACTAGGGGAGTTCGGAATGGCTCAGGGCACCGTCAAGTGGTTCAACGCGGAGAAGGGCTACGGCTTCATCGCGGTCGACGGTGGTGCGGACGTCTTCGTCCACTACAGCGCGATCCAGATGGACGGCTACCGCACCCTTGAGGAGGGCCAGCGGGTCGAGTTCGAGATCTCTCAGGGGCAGAAGGGCCCGCAGGCGGACATGGTCCGCGCGGCGGTCTGACCTTTCCGACACCCAGGAGTTCGGCTCGGCCCATCGGCTGGTGCACCTCTTGCTTCACGGCGGGCCCGTACGACACCGGTCGTACGGGCCCGCCGTCGTGTCCGGGCGGCCCCGCGGACGGCTCGCGGGTCACTCATTGGGCTTGCACTCACCCACCCGGAGTGCTAATCATTGGCGTTAGCACTCAGAGCTTGAGAGTGATAAGCGGACCGGGTCGGTGAGGCCCCCGGGAGCGGTAGGGGAATGGACCCCCGCACACCAGGGCCGTCCGTCGCGGGCACCCCTTGGTCCGAGCAGTCGACCGTGTCCCGGAGGACCACTTCAGATGGCCAAGATCATCGCCTTTGATGAGGAAGCTCGCCGCGGCCTTGAGCGTGGCATGAACCAGCTCGCCGACGCCGTGAAGGTCACGCTCGGCCCCAAGGGTCGCAACGTCGTTCTGGAGAAGAAGTGGGGCGCCCCCACCATCACCAACGACGGTGTCTCCATCGCCAAGGAGATCGAGCTGGAGGACCCGTACGAGAAGATCGGTGCGGAGCTCGTCAAGGAGGTCGCCAAGAAGACCGACGACGTCGCGGGTGACGGCACCACCACCGCCACCGTGCTGGCCCAGGCGCTCGTCCGCGAGGGTCTGCGCAACGTCGCCGCCGGCGCCAACCCGATGGCCCTGAAGCGCGGCATCGAGAAGGCCGTCGCGGCCGTCTCCGACCAGCTGCTGGCCCAGGCCAAGGACGTGGAGACCAAGGAGCAGATCGCCTCCACCGCCTCCATCTCGGCCGCCGACACCCAGATCGGCGAGCTCATCGCCGAGGCGATGGACAAGGTCGGCAAGGAAGGCGTCATCACCGTCGAGGAGAGCAACACCTTCGGTCTGGAGCTTGAGCTCACCGAGGGCATGCGCTTCGACAAGGGCTACATCTCGGCCTACTTCGCCACCGACCTGGAGCGTATGGAGACCTCGTTCGAGGACCCGTACATCCTGATCGCGAACTCCAAGATCGGCTCGGTCAAGGACCTGCTGCCGCTGCTGGAGAAGGTCATGCAGAGCGGCAAGCCGCTCGTCATCATCGCCGAGGACGTCGAGGGCGAGGCCCTGTCGACCCTGGTCGTGAACAAGATCCGCGGCACCTTCAAGTCCGTCGCCGTCAAGGCCCCGGGCTTCGGCGACCGCCGCAAGGCCATGCTCCAGGACATCGCCATCCTCACCGGCGGCACCGTGATCTCCGAGGAGGTCGGCCTCAAGCTGGAGAACGCCGGCGTCGACCTGCTGGGCTCCGCCCGCAAGGTGGTCATCACCAAGGACGAGACCACCATCGTCGACGGTGGCGGCGACAGCGAGCAGGTCGCGGGCCGCGTGAACCAGATCCGCGCCGAGATCGAGAACAGCGACTCGGACTACGACCGCGAGAAGCTCCAGGAGCGCCTCGCCAAGCTGGCCGGCGGCGTGGCCGTCATCAAGGCCGGCGCGGCCACCGAGGTGGAGCTCAAGGAGCGCAAGCACCGCATCGAGGACGCCGTCCGCAACGCCAAGGCCGCCGTCGAGGAGGGCATCGTCGCCGGTGGTGGCGTCGCGCTGCTGCAGGCCGGTGTCGCCTTCGACAAGCTGGAGCTGGACGGCGACGAGGCCACCGGTGCCAACATCGTCAAGGTCGCGCTGGAGGCCCCGATCAAGCAGATCGCGACCAACGCCGGCCTGGAGGGTGGCGTCGTGGTGGAGAAGGTGCGCAACCTCCCCGCCGGTCACGGCCTGAACGCCGCCACCAACGAGTACGTCGACCTGGTCGCCGAGGGCATCATCGACCCGGCCAAGGTCACCCGTTCCGCGCTGCAGAACGCCGCCTCCATCGCGGCGCTGTTCCTCACCACCGAGGCCGTCATCGCCGACAAGCCGGAGAAGGCCGCCGCGGCCGCCGGCGGCGGCATGCCGGGCGGTGACATGGACTTCTGATCCGCTGGTCGGATCGGACGGTTCCTCGTCCGCACGGGCGGTTCCCCTCGGGGAGCCGCCCGTGCGGCGTTTCCGGGTGCCTGCCCGGCGCGGCCCCCCGGGGCGGGGGGTGCCCGGGGCTGCGGGCGTTCCCGGAAGTCCGGGCGTTCTTGGGAGACTGGACGGATGGCTACGACAGACGACATCGAGACGGCGCTGCACTCCGCGCGGGCGCTGATCCTGGCCGACCTGACCGCGCGGGACGCCGCCGACGCCTCCGTGGTGTCCCTGGTCGAGCAGGCCGTGACGCACCGCCGCTGGTGGCTGGAGCAGTGGCCGGACGGGACCGGGTTCGTGCTGGGCCTGGTCGCCCAGGACGTCCAGGACGCGCTGCTGGAGACCCACGGCCGCTGGCCGCTGTGCGCGGACTGCGCGGCGGACGGCGACCCGCACGCCCTGGGCGTGGAGCCCGAGCTGGGGCCGGAGCCGCACTGGGTCTGCGGCAAGCGCGGCGTCGTGGTGGCCGCGGTGGGCGGGCTCGGGTAGGCCCCCGCCCGCACGGGCCGGCCCGTGCGGGCCCCCGCCCGCCGCGGCGGGCAGGCCCGTGCAGTCCCGCGTGTCCCTTCCCCTCCGGTGGTTCCGTGCCGCCGTCGTGCCTCCGGGCGCGGCGGCGGTTTTTTCGTGCCGGGTGCAACCGGTCGGCGACATATGTAGTCTAACGACTTATACAGTTCGTCTGAGCCTTCCACCGGCAACGAAGGGGGAAACCCATGTCCCAGCCAGATCCGGCCCGTCCCGTCCTGGAACTGCGCGGTGTCACGCGCGTCCACGGTCAGGGGGCGGCCGAGGTGCAGGCCCTGTGCGCCGTCGACCTGGCCGTGCGGCCCGGCGAGTTCGTCGCCGTGATGGGGCCCTCGGGCTCCGGCAAGTCCACCCTGCTCACGCTGGCCGGCGGCCTGGACCGGCCCAGCAGCGGAGAGGTGCTGGTCGAGGGCGTCGAGCTCGGCGCGCTGAACCGCACCCGGCAGGCCGCCGTCCGGCGCCGGTCGGTCGGCTACGTCTTCCAGGACTACAACCTCGTCCCGGCGCTGACCGCCGCCGAGAACATCTCGCTGCCCAGGGAGCTGGACGGCGTCTCCGGGCGGACCGCCCGCCGCGAGTCGCTGGCCGCGCTGACCGAACTGGGCATCGCCGACCTCGCCGACCGGTTCCCCGAGCAGCTCTCCGGCGGCCAGCAGCAGCGGGTCGCCATCGCCCGCGCCCTGGTCGGCGAGCGGCGCCTGGTCCTCGCCGACGAGCCCACCGGCGCGCTCGACTCCGCCACCGGCGAGGCGGTGCTGGGCGTGCTGCGGGCCCGCTGCGACGCCGGCGCCGCCGCCATGATGGTCACCCACGAGCCCCGGCACGCCGTCTGGGCCGACCGCGTGGTGTTCCTCCGCGACGGGCGGGTCGTCCAGGAGACCACCGGCCGGCAGGCTGCGGAGCTGCTGCTCGGCGGGAACGGCGGCCGGCGATGAAGCTCTCCGCCCTGCGGGTCACCCTGCGGATCGCCCGCCGCGACGCCCTGCGCGCCAAGGGCCGCAGCGCGCTGATCGCCGCCATGGTCGCGCTGCCGGTGCTCGGCGTCGCGGGCGCCGACGTCGTCCACCGCAGTGGACAGCTCACCCCCGGCGAGCGGGTCGAGCGGCTGATGGGCGGGGCCGACGCCCTGGTCACCGCCCACCGGCCGGGCCGCTCGGTCGACCAGGGACCGTTCGCCGAGGACGGCGTGCTGGTGCAGCCGGAGGACCGGACCGATCCGGCCTCGGCCCCGGCCGCCGCCGCGGCGGCCTCCCCCGCCGACCTGCTCACCGGGCTGCTGCCGAAGGGCTCGGTGCTGCTGCGGGCCACCCCCGGGCCGGCGGTCAGCACCTCCACCCGGGAGGGCCTGTTCACCACCTCGACCTCCGAGGCCGACCTGACCGACCCGGTCTGGCAGGGCCGGCTCGGCCTGGTCGGGGGCCGGGCGCCGGGCGCCCCGCACGAGGCGGCCGTCACCCGGGCCTTCCTCGACGAGGCCGGACTGCGGATCGGTGACTCCACCACGGTCAAGGGCCTCGACCGGACGCCGTTCAAGCTGACCGGCGTGGTCGAGTACCCGGGGAACCTCGACAAGGTCGAGCTGGTGGCCCGGCCCGGCGAACTGGTCGCCCCGCTGGCCGCGGCGGCCCCGCCCGGCGCGGCCCCCGCGGCCGGACTGACCGCGGCCGGGGCGGACGAGGACCGTCCCGAGCGCTGGATGGTGCGCACGCCCGGCGGCGCCGCACTGGACTGGCCCGCCGTCCAGAAGCTCAACCGGTACGGCTTCACGGTCACCTCGCGCGCCGTCGCGCTCGACCCGCCGCCGGCCTCCGCCGTCACCTACGACCCCAGCCTGTTCAGGCTCCCCGACGCGGACAAGCGGGTCGTGGTGCTCGCCACGGTCGTCGGGATGGCACTGCTGGAGGTCGCGCTGCTGGCCGGCCCGGCCTTCGCGGTGGGTGCCCGCCGCTCGCGCCGGCAGCTCGCCCTGATCGGCGCGGCCGGCGGCAACCGGGGCCACGTCCGCGCGGTCGTGCTCGGTTCCGGGCTGGTGCTCGGCACCGTCGGCGCGGCGGCCGGCCTGGTGGCGGGCGTCGGCCTGGTCGCCCTGCTGCGGACCTGGGCCGAGGAGGCCGGCGGCAGCCGCTTCGGGCACTTCGCCGTCGCGCCGCTCGACCTGCTGGCCATCGCCGCCGTCGGTGTGGTCACCGCCCTGCTGGCCGCCGTGGTCCCTGCCGTGCAGGCCGGGCGCCGCGACGTGGTGGCCGGCCTCAACGGCCGGGACACCGTCGGCGAGCCGAGCCGTTGGCTCCCGCTGCTCGGCGGGATCCTGGTCGTCGCGGGCGCGGGCCTGGCGCTCTACGGCGCCGGCAGCCCGGACGCCACCGGTCTGCCGGTGTTCAAGGGCCTCACCATGAAGGCGCTCACCGTGCTCGCCGGGGCGGTCACCGCCGAACTCGGCTTCCTGCTCTTCACCCCCCTGCTGGTCGCGCTGTTCGGCCGGCTCGCCGCCCGGCTGCCGCTCGGCCCCCGGCTGGCCCTGCGCGACTCGGCCCGGCACCGCGGCCGCACCGCGCCCGCCGTGGCCGCGGTGATGGCCGCCGTCGCCGGAGCCGTCGCCGTCGGCGTCTACACCACCGGCACCGAGGCCCAGGACCGGGTCGCCTACCGTCCCACCGCGCCGATGGGCGCCGTCGTGGTCGAGGCCCCGATGAAGCAGGACGACCCGCAGCTGCCGCGGCTGCGCGCCGCCGTCGAGCGGGCCCTGCCGGACGCGGGCACGCGCGCCGACGTCCAGAGCATGCTCTACGTCTTCTGCGAGAACTGCTCCAGCGTCGTGCAGGTCAAGAGCACGGCCGGCGGCCGGTTCGAACGGGGCGGGGCCGGGAGCCGTGCGCTGGTCGGCGACGCCACGGTGCTGCACAACCTGTTCGGCGTGAACGACCGGGCCGTCGACGAGGCGCTGGCCGCCGGCCGGGCGATCGTCTTCGACCGCAGCCGGGTGCAGGACGGCCGGGCGGTGCTCACCATGCTGGGCGCGGCCGGCGGCGGTCCGGTCAAGCCCGGGGAGACCCCGCAGACCGGCACCAAGGAGATCGCGGTCGACGCGCTCCTGGTCGACAACCCGGACGCCGCCCGGTACGGGGGGCTGCTGATGAGCCCGGACGCGGTGCGCAGGGTCGGCCTCGCCACCGAGTCGGTCGGCTCGGTGTGGCGGCCCGCGCACCCGCCCACCGCGAAGACCCAGCAGCGGGTGGAGGCCGACGTGGCCCAGATCGTCCCGCGGGCGATGCTGCACGTGGAGCGCGGCTTCCAGCCGAAGGACGACGTGACCGGCCTGGCGCTCGCCGGCTTCGCGGTGGTGGTGGTGCTCGGCGCCGCGGCCGTGGCGACCGGTCTGGCCGCCGCCGACTCGCTGGGCGACCGGGCCACGCTGGCCGCGGTCGGCGCGCCGCCACGGATCCACCGGGTGCAGGCGGGCCTGCAGAGCGGGCTGATCGCGGGCCTCGGGGCGGCGATCGGCACGGCCAGCGGGTTCGTGCCCGCCATGGCGCTGCTGCGCTCGCACGCGGGCGGACAGATCGGCGTGCCGGAGGCCCCGTTCACCGCACCGTGGGGCCTGCTGGTGACGATCACCGTGGTGCTGCCGGTGGTGGCCGGGCTGGGCTCGGCCCTGTTCACCCGCTCCCGGCTGCCGCTGGCGCGGCGGACGGGGTGACACCGGACGGTCGGGCCGCCGGCCGCGCGGGCCCCGCCCGCGCTCAGCCGGCGGCCTCCAGCCGGGCGATCTCGGCGGCCAGGTTGGCCCGGGCGGGGGCGTCGAGCCGGGCGTGCGCGCCGGGCGTGCGGAAGAGCGCGGGCAGTGCCAGCAACCGGCGGAGCACGGCCGCGCGCCCGGCGCGGAAGTCCGGCTCCGGCACGAAGGCGTACTCCTCCCGGACGGCCGCCGCGTACGCCGCGTAGGCCTCGGGCGACCCGCCGAGCACCGCGAGGTCGGCGTCGCACAGCACCTCGCCGTCGGGGTCGCCGGGCTCGGGGTGGTGGGTGACGGTGAGCCGGACCAGCCGGGCCACCTCCGCCACCCGGGCCGCGGGGAGCCCGGCCCCGTCGAGCGCCCGGACGGCCAGCACGGCGCTGCGCTCCTCGTTCTCGGAGCGGTCCGGACGGTAGACGGCGTCGTGGAACCAGGCGGCCAGCCGGACGGTGTCGGGGTCGGCGGCGTGCCCGGCGAGGGCGTCGACGTGGCCCAGCACCGCGCGCAGGTGGTCGACGGTGTGGTACCGGCGCTGCGGTTCGGACCAGCGCCTCAGCAGCTCCCGGCCGGCCGGCCCGGGATCGCCCGTCGCACCGCAGCGGTGGAGCAGGGCGGTCCATGCGGCGAGCAGGTCCGCGGGCGCGTCGGGACGGACGGTGGTGGGGGCGTCGGCTTCCGGCATGGCGTCATTGTCCCGGTCCGCGGCGGCCCGGTCGGGGATTCCACTGGACGTGATATGTCGACGAAAGGTATATGTAATCCCATGACTGAACGGGCGATGCAAGAGCCGACCCTGCTCCTGCTGACCGCGCTGGCCGATGCTCCGAGGCACGGGTACGCGCTCATCCAGGAGATCGACGCGATCTCGGACGGCCGGGTCAAGATGCGCACCGGCACCCTGTACGGCGCCCTCGACCGGCTGCTCCAGCAGGGCCTGATCGAGGTCGCCGCCGAGGAGGTGGTGGACGGCCGCGCCCGGCGCACCTACGCCCTCACCGAGGACGGGCGGGGCGCCCTGACCGTCGAGGCGGAGCGGCTGCGCTCCGTCGCCCTGGAGGCCGAGCGGCGTCTCGCCGCCGTCCGGCCGTCCGGCCGTCCGGCCATCGGGAAGGTCGTCGGCGGGGCCGCGGGCCTCGCATTCACCAACTCCACGGGGGTGTTCGCATGACCACGACGCACGGCCTGCCGGGCCTGATGCCGGATCCGGTGGCGTTCCGCGCCGCGCTCCGGCTCTATCCGGCCCGCTACCGCCGCGAGCGCGGCGACGAGCTGTCCGCGGTCTTCGCCGACAGCACGGCCGGCTCCGGCCGGCTGGCGACCGCCCGCGAGGTGTTCGACCTCGGCGCCTACGGCCTGCGGATGCGGGCCGGCCTGACCTCCTCGTCCGTGGTCGGGCGGCTGTTCGCGCTGGCCGCGCCGCTGGTCGCGGGCGCGGTCGCGGGGCTCTGCGCGGCCTACACGGCCGACCAGGTGGTCAACCCGTCCTGGGTCCCGGCCTGGGAGCTGCCGGACCGGATCGGGCAGGTGCCGGGCTTCGTCTGGTTCGTCGGACAGGCGCTGCTGCCGCTGCTGCTGGTCGCCGCCGTCCTGGCCGGCCGCCGGCGGGAGGCCCGGTACGCGGCGTTCGGCGTGGCGGGCGTCGGCGCGCTGGGCGTGCTGACCGCCGCGGTGCAGGAGGCGTACCTCTGGGGCTTCCTGGAGCAGTCCGGCCGGTCGACCCCGCTGCTGCTGGCCGGCCTGGTGTTCGCCTTCGCTCCGCAGGAGCTGACCGTGGAACGGCCGGGCGCGCGCGACCGGATCGCGGTGCTGGCCGCCGTGGCGGGCGGCGGGCTGGTCCTGGCCGCGGAGGACTTCTACAGCTCCTTCGGCCTGATGGACCTGGACGCGGCCGTCCCGCTGCTGCTGGTGCCGGCGGCCGCGCTGCTCTTCGCGGCCCGGGGCCGGCTCGCCCCGGCGGCGATCGGTCTCGCGGTGCTGCCGCTGACCTTCGGTTTCAACATGTTCCGCACCTGGCAGTCGGTCGGCGGCGTGTGGCGGATGGCCCCGCTGACGGTCGCCGTGGTGGTCGGCCTGGTGGCGACCGGCTGGACCCTGCACCGGGCCGGTGCCCTGCACCGGCGCGGTGCCGACGCGGGAGGTGTCCGGAGCCTCGCCTGAGCGGGGACGGCCGGAGCCTCGCCGCTCCCGGGACGGCCGGACGGACGGGTGGTGCGACCCGTTCGTCCGGCCGTCCGTCCGTTTCCGGCGTCCGTCCGTTCCCCGGGGCGGCGGGAACGGACGGACGGGCCCCGGCGTTCCGTCCGCCCAACCGGCCGCACGGGGCTCGCCGGGGGCGGGCCGATGTGGCAGGCTATCCGATATGTCTAGACCAATTTTCGAAGTCATCGCGCTGACGCCCCAGGACGCCCAGGCCGCCGAGTCGGGCGGCGCCGACCGCCTCGAACTGGTCACCGACATGGCCGCCGACGGGCTCACCCCCTCGGTCGGGGACTTCGCCGCGATCCGCGCCGCCGTCGGCCTGCCGCTGCGCGTCATGCTCCGCATCCGGGACGGCTTCGCGCCCGGCGACCTGGACGAGCTGCGCGCCCGCGCCGCCGCACTCCGGGCCGAGGGCGCCGACGAGTTCGTGTTCGGCTTCCTCGACGGGTCCGGCGGGGTCGACCTGGCCGCCACCGAGGCCGTCGCCGAGGCCGTGGCCGGCTGCCGCTGGACCTTCCACCGGGCGATCGACCACAGCACCGACCGGGCCGCCGTGCGCGCCGCCGTCGGCGCGCTGCCCGGGCTGGACACCTTCCTCACCTCCGGCGCGGCCGGCGGAGTGGACGCCGGCCGGGACGTCCTGCGGGCCGAGCTCGCCCGGGCCGGCGAGCCCGGCCACACCCAGCGGATCCTGATCGGCGGCGGCCTGCGGGCCGAGCACGTGCCGGGGCTGCTGGCGGACGGCTTCGACGCCTTCCACGTCGGCGGCGCGGTGCGGGTCGACGGCTGGCACTCGCCGGTGGACGCGGCCAGGGTCGCCGAGTGGCGGAAGCTGATCGACGGCTGAGTACCGCCGGGCACCGGGGCCGGTCCGCCGCGACGGCGGGACCGGCCCCTTCCGTTCACCGCAGCTGCGCCGGCAGCGGCTCCGCGTGCAGCACCTCCAGGCCGGAGACCGCGCGGGTCAGCGCCACGTAGAGCCGCCGCAGGCCGGTCCGCTCGTCCGGCTCGCCCGCGACCACCGCGGCCGGCTCGTCCAGCACCACGTAGTCGTACTCCAGACCCTTGGCCAGCGAGGCCGGCACCAGCGTCAGCCGCGCGGACTCGCTGGTCCCGGCGCCGGGGGAGAGGTACGGCAGTCCCGCCGCCGTCAGCGCCTCCGCCAGCAGCGGGACGCGCGCGTCGGCCGCGATCAGACCGGTCGAGCCCTCCCGGCCGAGCGCCCGGACGCAGGCCGCGACGACGGCCGTCGTCCGCTTCTCCTCCGTGACCGGCCGGACCGTCAGCGAGCCCGGGGCGGTGCGCACCGAACCGGCCGGCGCCAGCCCGGGGGCGATCGACGGCAGCAGCCGGGAGGCGTACGCGATGACCTCCTCCGGCACCCGGAAGCCCTTGGTCAGCTCCTCGACGTGGGCGGCCGGCTTGCCCAGGTGGTGCAGCGCCTCCGGCCAGCTCGCCGTCGCCCAGGGCGTGGTGCCCTGGGCGAGGTCGCCGAGCACGGTCGCCGAGCCGGTGCTGCAGCGCCGGCCGACCGCGCGGTACTGCATCGGCGAGAGGTCCTGCGCCTCGTCCAGCACCACGTGTCCGAGCGAGGCGGTGCGTCGCACCAGGTCCGTCGTCTCGTCGACCAGCACCGCGTCGGCGACCGTCCAGCGGGCCGTCCGCACCGAGCGGTCCGGCTTCGCCCGGCGCACCGCCTCCTGCTCCCCGGCGGTCAGCACGCCGTCCGCGCACGCGGCCAGGAACTCCGGGTCGGAGAGCAGCCGCAGCACCAGCTTCGCCGGGTCGACCGGCGGCCAGCACGCCCTGACCACCGCCTTCACGGCGGTGTTGCGGGCCACCGCGTCCTGCACCCGGTCGTCCGGGGCCTCGCCGCTCTGCTCCATCTTCAGCAGCACGGCGTGCGCGATCCGCTGCGGCAGTGCCTCGCCGGCCGCCCCGTACCGGATGTCGCGGTCCTTCAACTCCTCGATGATCGCGGTCAGTTCGTGGACCGGCACGCGCCAGCGGCGGGAGCCCCGGACCACCACGCACGGCTCGGCGGGCAGCGTGATGCCCGAGCGGACCGCCCGCCGCAGCACCTCGGCCATCCGGGCGTCGCCCTTCAGCCGGGCCGCCTCGGGGGAGTCCTCGCCGCGCACCTCGACGTGCCCGACCAGCTGCTGCACGGTGGCCTGCGCGACCTCCAGCTCGCCGAGGGCGGGCAGCACCTGCTCGATGTAGGAGAGGAAGGCGTTGTTCGGTCCGATCACCAGGGTGCCGGTCCGGGCCAGCCGCTCGCGGTGCGCGTACAGCAGGTACGCCACCCGGTGCAGGCCGACGGCGGTCTTCCCGGTGCCGGGGGCGCCCTGCACGCACAGGGTGCCGGAGATGTCGGCGCGGACGATCTCGTCCTGCTCGGGCTGGATGGTCGCCACGATGTCGCGCATCGGACCGACGCGCGGCTTCTCGATCTCGGCGGCCAGCAGGGCGGAGGCGGTGTCGCCCTCCTCCGGGTCGGACAGGTGCTCGTCCTCGTACGCGGTGAGCTCGCCGCCGGTGTAGCCGAAGCGGCGGCGGCGCTCGACGTCCAGCGGCTCGGTGCGGCTGGCCCGGTAGAACGGCTGGGAGACCGGCGCGCGCCAGTCGATCACCAACGGGTCGCCGTCCGCGTCGTGCACGTGGCGGCGTCCGATGTAGAAGCTCTCCCCGCCGGAACCCTCGCTCAGCTCCTCGCTGATCGCGTGCCGGTAGTCGAGCCGTCCGAAGAAGAGCGGGGTGTGCGTGAGGTCGGCCAGGGCGGCGATCCTGGACTCGATCTGGTTCTGCAGCACGAGGGCGGTGACCCAGTTGCCGGTCACGTCGCGGATGTCCAGGGACTCGACGTCCTCGCGCATCGCGCGCAGCGCGGCCCTGGACGCGGCCAGGTGGTCGCGTTCGCGCTGCAGGGGGTCGGTGGTGGGGGTGGCGGGCACAGCGAACCTTCCCGGCTGCCCCGGACGCGGGCGCAGCGGATCGTAGGAGCTCACGGTGGGTACAGCCGGCCGGTTGCCGAACGGCCGGCGCCTCCCCCGGCTGCCCGCGCGACTTCAGCGGGTACCACGGTTCGGGAGGGGGCAGACGGACGATCCTAGCGGTGCCGGCCTCGGGGTTCCACCCCCCGGGATCTCGGGGGCGCCGTACACCCCGAGGACGACCTCCATCCCGTCGGACACGGCCTTCGGGGTGACGGCGGCGGCCGATCGGGTGCCTACCGTGGAACGCATGAGCACTTCACCGCACCACCGCACCCGTACCGCTCCGGCCGGCGCCACCGCCGTCGCCGGCCGCCGCCGCAACCCGCTGGGCACCGCAGTGCGCAACGTCGGCATCGCCCTGGACACCGCCGCGCGCGTCATCTTCCTCGGGCGCGACGGCGTCCGGTACTGACGGCCGGGCCCGGCCCCCTAGCCCTCCTGGTGCAGTACGTCGTCCGCGTCGACGATGCGGTAGGCGTAGCCCTGTTCCGCGAGGAAGCGCTGCCGGTGGGCGGCGAAGTCCTGGTCGACGGTGTCCCGGGCGACCACCGAGTAGAAGTGGGCGGCGTGGCCGTCCGCCTTGGGGCGCAGGACCCGGCCGAGGCGCTGGGCCTCCTCCTGCCGGGAGCCGAAGGTCCCGGAGACCTGGATGGCGACGGTCGCCTCCGGCAGGTCGATGGAGAAGTTCGCGACCTTGGAGACCACCAGGACGCCGATCTCCTTGTTGCGGAAGGCGTCGAACAGCTTCTCGCGCTGGGCGTTGCTGGTCTCGCCCTTGATAACCGGCGAGTCCAGGGCCTCGCCGAGCTCGTCGAGCTGGTCGATGTACTGGCCGATGATCAGCGTCTGGTCCTTCTCGTGCTTCCTGACCAGGGCCTCCACCACCCGGCGCTTGGTCGCCGTGGTCGCGCAGAAGCGGTAGCGCTCCTCGGGCTCCGCGGTGGCGTAGGAGAGCCGCTCGGAGTCGGTCAGGGTGACCCGGACCTCGCAGCAGTCGGCGGGCGCGATGTAGCCCTGCGCCTCGATCTCCTTCCACGGCGCGTCGAAGCGCTTCGGGCCGATGAGGCTGAACACGTCGCCCTCACGGCCGTCCTCGCGCACCAGGGTGGCGGTCAGGCCGAGCCGCCGGCGGGCCTGGAGGTCCGCGGTGAACTTGAACACCGGGGCCGGCAGCAGGTGGACCTCGTCGTAGACGACCAGGCCCCAGTTGCGGGCGTCGAAGAGCTCCAGGTGGGCGTAGACGCCCTTCCGCTTGGTGGTCATCACCTGGTAGGTGGCGATGGTGACCGGGCGGATCTCCTTCCTGGTGCCGCTGTACTCGCCGATCTCGTCCTCGGTGAGCGAGGTCCGCTTGACCAGCTCGTGCTTCCACTGGCGGGCCGAGACGGTGTTGGTGACCAGGATCAGCGTGGTCGACTTGGCGTGCGCCATCGCCGCCGCGCCGACCAGCGTCTTGCCGGCGCCGCAGGGCAGCACGACGACGCCCGAGCCGCCGTGCCAGAAGCCCTCGACCGCCTGCGCCTGGTAGGGGCGCAGGTTCCAGCCGTTCTCCTCCAGGTCGATCGGGTGCGCCTCGCCGTCCACGTAGCCGGCGAAGTCCTCGGCGGGCCAGCCGAGCTTCAGCAGCACCTGCTTGATCTGGCCGCGTTCGGAGGGGTGCACCACCACGGTGTCCGGGTCGAGCCGGGCGCCGACCAGCGGGACGATCTTCTTGGACCGCAGCACCTCCTCCAGCACCGGCCGGTCGGTGGTGGTGAGCACCAGTCCGTGGACCGGGTGCTTGAGGAGCCGCAGCCGACCGTAGCGGGCCATCGTGTCGGCCACGTCGACCAGCAGCGCGTGCGGCACCGGGTAGCGGGAGTACGTCACCAGGGCGTCCACGACCTGCTCGGCGTCGTGGCCCGCCGCCCGCGCGTTCCACAGCCCGAGCGGGGTCACCCGGTACGTGTGCACGTGCTCGGGTGCGCGCTCCAGCTCCGCGAACGGGGCGATGGCCCGGCGGCAGTCGGCGGCCCCGGGGTGGTCGATCTCCAGGAGAAGAGTCTTGTCGCTCTGGACGATGAGCGGTCCGTCGTTCACGCGGGGGTGCCCTCCACTGGCTGACAGGTCTGTCGGGTCGGCGCACCCGTCGGGACGCCGACCCTCCAGTGTCGCGCATCCGGCCGGTGGGCGGGACCGCCGTGACCGGACGGACTCCGCCCGGCCGGAAGGCCGCCGCGGGACCGGGCGGCCGCCTCCACCCGCGGGAGCCGCCGGTGGACCCGGGACGGCGCGGGGTGACCGCGGGCGGGGTGGCTCGTTGGTGGGGGCATGAACAAGTCGAAGCGTGTCCTCACCGCCCTCGCCCTGGCCGGTTCGGCCCTGGCCGCCACCGCCTCCTCGGCCGGTTCCGCGCACGCGCTCGCGGGCATCGGAGAGGGGCCGGGCGGTCCGCTGGCGGCGCCCGCGTTCCTGCTCGCCGACCTGACCGGGGCCACCTCCGCGATGCCGATGGGGCAGGGGGACCTCGCCGCGCTGGCGGAGAAGGCCATGAAGGAGAAGCAGGCGGAGCAGGCCGGGCAGCAGCAGGGGCACTGAGCCGGCCGCCCGCGCGGTCCGTGCGGCCTCCGGCCCCGGGCCCCGCGGGGGCCGGGGCTACTCGTCCAGTTCGGCGACGCCGGTGATCCGGTGCAGCGCGAAGGTGCGCAGTTCGCCGTCGTGGTGGTCGAAGGCGGTGACGTAGCCGCCTTCGACCTTGACCGGGTCGATGATCCGCTGGCTGGCGAGGCCCTCCGCGTTGAGGTAGCCGATCCACATCCGCTCGCCGAGCAGGACGGCCGTCTGCAGCGCGGCGAGGGTCTCGGCGGCGGCCGTGCGGGGGAGCTGACGCCCCGCCGGGACGTTGGGCTCGCGGCGGGCGGCGGTGGCGGCCCGGTCGCCGGCCCGGATCGCCTTGACGGCGGCGGCGAGCAGGGTGTCGTCCGGTGCCGGCGGGCCGTCGGGGACGGGCACCGGGGCCGCGCGGGGCGGGGTGCGGTGGCTGTCCGGCCGGGTGATCAGCACGTCGCCCTCGGCGGACTCGGCGGCCGGCGCGTACCCCATGGCGCGCAGGGTCGCGAGCAGCACGTCGGGCGCGGCCTGGGCGGCCAGCACGGTCGGCGCGAGCAGCCGCAGCCGCAGGTCGGCGGAGCGGCGGTCGGCGAGGATCTCGTTCAGCAGTGCCGGGTCGTCGCAGCGCAGGTACGAGGAGGCGGCGCCGACCCGCAGCAGGCCGTGGCGGCGGGCGACGTCGTCGATCAGGTAGGCGAGCGGCTGCGGGACGGGCGTGCGGGAGTGCTGCTCCAGGAAGGCCCGCAGGTCGGCGGCGGTCCGTCCGGCGTCGAGGGCCCGGCGCACCGAGCCCGGGGTGAACCGGTAGACGGTCGCGCCGCCCTTGGACTCGATGTCGGCGCAGAGCGCGAGGGCCTGGGCGAGCGGGGTCAGCAGCGGGCCCGGGGCGATCGCCGTGAGGTCCGGCTGCAGGATGACGTGGTCCAGCGGCTTCGGCAGCAGCGGCGCGAGCACGGTCGCCGGGTCGGCCTCGGCGGTGATCAGGGCGCGGGCGTGGGCGGCGAGGGCGCCGCGGCCGGTGACGCCGAGGAGTTCGGCCTCGGCGAGGGTCCACTCCGTCAGACGGTCCCGCAGGTCGCCGCCGTCGGGGGAGGCCGGACCGCCGCGCAGCGGGCGCTGCCAGCGCAGGGTCGGCAGCAGTTCCCCGGCGGTGGCCGGGGAACCGGGCGGGAGTTCGGCCAGCAGCGCGAGGGTGGCGCGGCGCACCGACGGGGCGAGGGTGCGGTCCAGCTCCGGGCCGAGGGCGGCGCGCGCCCGGCCCTTGCCGTCGGGGGTGCCGGCGAGCGCCGGGACGCGGGTGGCGGCGAGCCAGGCGCGGGCGAGCACGGTCCAGCGCGCTGCGGTGTCCATCCGCAGCCACTCGTCGTACCCGGGGGTCGGTGCCCAGTGTTCGTCGACCTCGCCGTCGGGCGCCAGCAGGCCTGCGGTGTAGGCGAGTTCGAGCCAGAAGGCGGCGACCGGCTCGGTGCTCTCCAAGGCCTGGGCGGTGCGCTTGAGGTCCCGTACACCGAGGCCGCCGGCGCGCAGGGTGGGCGGCGGGGTGAGGCCCCAGAGGTCGAGGAGCTCCTCGACGGTCCGCACGGCGGTGTGCGCCTGGCCGGCGGCGGCGCCGTCCACCGTCCGGGGCTCGCGCGGCGCGGCGGCGGGCGCCGGCTCGGGCTGGAGCGGTTCGACGGTGCGGTGCGACCGGCCGCCGCGCAGGTGGAGGGCGAGCTCGCGGGGCAGTACGACGCTGCCCGGGCTGGTGGGCAGCAGCAGGCCGCGGGCCAGCAGCCACTCGACCGGGCTCTGCGCGTCCTCGGCGGTGACCGGCCGGGTGGCGTCCGGGACGGTGCCGGTGGGCGGGCCCCAGACCAGCCGCTCCAGCAGCCGCAGGGCGGCCTCGGGGGCGGTGGCGAGCAGCCGTTCGCAGCGGGCGCGGTCGGTGAGCAGCGCGGTGAACGCGGCGACGGCGGTCACCGGATCGGGTGTCGGGGGCTGCCCGGCGGAGGCGAGCAGCTGCTGGAGGCGGGCCGGGGACATGCCGGTGCTGGCCTCGGCGAAGGTCGGGCCGAGGCCGGTGCGGCCGGGGTTGGCGGCGGTCGGGACGAGCGCCTCGCGGACGGCGATGACCAGGCGCAGGCCGTTGTCCGGTCCCCAGAGCAGCGCGCGGTCCCGCAGGGTGGCCAGCGCCCGGGGGAGCGCGGCGGCGACGGCGGCCCGGTCGGCGGCGCTCAGCGCGGTGGCGTCGGGGTGCGGCTTCACCTTGGCCGGGCCGGCCAGCAGGGTGCGCACGGCGGCGGGCGCGGAGCCGTCGGGGAGTGCGGCCAGGGCCTCGGCGACCTGCAGGGTGAACCGGTCCAGCCGCTCCAGGGCGCGCAGCGCGGAGGCCCGGGAGGAGAGCCGGGCGGTGAGCTGGGTGAGGTCGCCGGGCACGGGGTTGAGCAGGTCGGGGCGGGACCGGAGCAGGGCGGCGAGGTCGTCGTCGGGCCGCGCCCGCAGCTCCTCGGCGAGGGTGCGGGGGCCGGCGGCGGGCTTGGCCTGGCGTTGGGGGCCCTGCGGTGTGGTCATTCGACCTAGGTTAGTCGGGCGGTGCCCGGAGACGAGAGCTCCGGCGTCGGCGGACCAGGTGGTGCGGCGGGACTCTGCCCGAGGGGGCGGGTGCCGCGGCGCGGCGGGGAATCGGGGCGCCCGTGGGGGCGCCCGGGCTCGCGTCGCGGGGCGGCGGGTGGGTACCGTCACGGTCGGCGGGGACTGACGCCTCGTCCGGACGCGGGTCGGGTCCGGTTCGGTACGGGCAAGGCGGGGTGTGGCGATGTCGGACGGCGAGTGGTGGCGCAAGCAGGGACCCTGGAGCGAGTCGCCGGGCGCCGCGAGCGGTCCGCAGGACACGGGGAGCGCGGGCCGCGGCGGGGCCGGCGAGGGGGAGAGCGTGTACGCGCCGGAGCCGGCGCCCGCCGTGCCCCCGCGCCCTCCGGTGCCGCCGCGCCCCGCCGGACCCCCGTCCGGTCCGCCGTCCGCCCCGGGTGACCGGGCGCCGGACGCCCCGTCCGCCTTCCTGCCGCGCCCCGCGCGCTCCGGCCGGGACGGCGCCGCCGCTCCGGAGGACGGCTCGCCCTGGCTGACGCGTCCGGTCGGCGAGGAGCCCGCCGACCCCGAGGCGCTGCCGCCGGCGTACCGCGCGGTGAGCACGGGCGCCTGGGACTACGTGAACATCGACTTCGGCGACGGCCCGGTCGCTTCCAACCGGCCGATCCCGGACCAGCGGGCCGCCCCCGGGGAGGAGACCGCGCCGACGGGCGCCGGAGCCGCGCAGGGCGGGGCGCAGGACGGGGCCGCGGCGTCCGGGGAGTCCGCCGAGGGGCCGGCGAGGGGCGGTGCCGGGGGCCGGAAGGGTGCGGGGGCGGGGAAGGCCGGCCGGCGGAACCGGTCGAAGGGCGGGGCGGCGAAGGGCGGGGCGGCGAAGGGCGGGGCCGCCAAGGGCGGGGCGGTGCCCGCCGCCGGTGCGCCGGCCGAGCCCGCCGGTGCGGCCAGCGGCCGCCGCCCCCCGGCGCTGCTGCTGCTCGCCGCCGCGGTGCTGATCGGCGGCGCCGTCACCGGGCAGCCGATCGCCATGCTGATCGGCTGGGCGCTCGGCTACCTCTCCCGGCACCTGTCCGACCTCACCCGCAAGATCGCCGTGTTCGGCATCCCGATGATGACGATAACCGGCAGTTCGCTCTGGTTCTGGGGCCGGGCCCAGGGCCGTTGGGGCACCGGTCTGCAACCGGGCGAGCAGGTCAACCAGGTGGCGTGGGACGCGGCACCGGGCGTGCTGCGGGTCGCGGCGGTGCTGTCGGCCGTCTTCCTGCTCCTGATGTCCCTGAGTCGGCGGGGCGGTGGCGGCGCGGCCGGCGCCGGCCGGTAACTCCCTTCCGGTGAAAGGGCGGAGGGAATCGAAGACGTTGCCTCCCGTTCACGGGCGGCGCCACGCCGCTCTGCTGGAATGGCGGCCGTGGTGTCCCCGAAGCACAGCCGTCGCAGGAGGTCTCCCGTGTCGCCGTCACAGTTCCGGTCCGAGCCGCGGTCCGAGTCGCGGGGCGGGGCGCCCGCCCCGGAGCCGTCCCGGTCCGCCGCGCTCAGCCGTCGCGGCCTGCTGCTCGGCGCGGCCGTCGCCGCGGGCGTCCAGGCGCTCGACATCCGCACGGCGCACGCCGAGCCGGTCCGCCGGGACCCGTTCCTCCTCGGCGTCGCCAGCGGCGACCCGCTGCCCGACGCCGTGGTCCTGTGGACCAGGCTGGTCGCCGACCCGTTCGACGCCGCGTCCATGGGCACCCGCACCGTCCCCGTCTCCTGGGAGGTCGCGGCCGACCCGGGCTTCCGCCGGGTCGTCCGGCGCGGTGTCGCCGCCGCCGAGGCGGAGCACGGGCACAGCGTCCACGTGGACGTGCGCGGACTGCAGCCCGGCCGCGACTACTGGTACCGCTTCCGGGCCGGCCGCCACCTCGGGCCGGCCGCCCGCACCCGGACCGCCCCGGCGGCCGGCGCCCGCCCCGGCCGCCTCCGGCTCGGCGTGGTCAACTGCCAGGACTGGCAGAACGGTTACTGGCCCGCCTACACCGCGCTCGCGGCCGAGGACCTCGACGCCGTCGTCCACCTCGGCGACTACATCTACGAGACCGATCCGCACGGCGCCCTCCCGGACCGCCTGCACACCACCCCGCAGACCCCCGGCCTCGACCAACTGGTCACCCTCGCCGACTACCGGGCCCGGCACGCGCTCTACAAGACCGACCCGGCCCTGCAGGCCGCGCACGCCGCCTTCCCCTGGATCGTCACCTGGGACGACCACGAGGTCGAGAACAACTACGCCGGCCTGGTCGACGAGATCGACGACACCGGCGACCGCCACCAGGACACCGCCGCCATGGCCCGCCAGCGCGCCGCCGCCTACCAGGCGTACTACGAGCACATGCCGCTGCGGAACCCGTACCGCAACGGCTCGCCCGACTACCGCCTGTACCGCCGCTTCGACTTCGGCGACCTGCTGCGGCTCAACGTGCTCGACACCCGCCAGTACCGCACCGACCAGCCGGGCGGCCGTCCCCAGGACTTCGGCCCGTTCGCGGACGGCCTGGGGAACACCGACGGCACCCTGACCGGCGCCGCGCAGGAGCAGTGGCTGCGCCGCGGCCTGGCCGGGTCGGGGGCCCGCTGGAACGTCGTCGCCCAGCAGGTGATGATGAGCCGGATCCGGTTCCCCAACTTCCTGGACCCGGCTCACCCGCTGCCGCCGCTCGCCAACCTCGACCAGTGGGACGGCTACGACCCCGCCCGCGCCCGGCTGCTGCGCTTCCTGCGGGACGCCGCGGTGACCAACCCGGTGGTGCTCGCCGGTGACATCCACTCCTCCTGGTTCAGCGACCTGCGGATCGACCCGGACGACCTCGCCGCCGCCCCGGTGGCCGTCGAGTTCACGGCGACCAGCGTCAGTTCGGAGTTCCCCGCCGCCTTCGACGCGCCGCTCAAGGCGCTCAACCCCTCGCTCAACCCGCACGTGCGGTACTTCGAGGGCCTGCGCCGCGGCTACCTGCGTCTGGACGTGGACCGTGAGCGGTGGCTGACGGACGCCCGCACCGTCGACAGCATCGCCGTGCGCGAGTCGCCGGTGCGGACCTCGGCCTCCTGGGCGGTGGTGGCCGGCGAGCCGGGGCTGGTCCCCGCGTAGTCCCGCGGTGTGCCGCCGGTTCGCGGGATCGCCGACGGTCCGGTCCGGCAGAATCGGCGGCATGCTGAGAATCGGTTCGGTGGTGCTCGGGGTGGCGGACGTCCGCCGCGCGGCGGCGTTCTGGGGCAAGGCGCTGGGGTACGTCCCCCGGGGCGGCGTGGTCGGGGAGGACTGGGTGGTGCTCGTCCCGGCGGACGGTTCGGGCGGCGCCGTCGGCGCGGGCGCTGTGCAGGTGGCGCTGGGCCGCAGCGGCACCGAGCCGCAGCCGGTTCCGCGCGTCCACCTCGACCTCTACGCGGCGGACGCGGCGGACCAGGCGGCCGAGGTGGAGCGGCTGGTCGGGCTCGGTGCGCGCCGGGTCGACTGGGACCTCTACCCGGAGGACCCCGACTTCGTCGTCCTGGAGGATCCGGACCGGAACCGCTTCTGCGTGATCGACGCCTCGCGTTCCTAGCCGCGTCCGCCGCGTCCGCCGCGTCCGTCGGCGTCCGGAGCCACGCGTCCGCCGCCCCGGCCGTCCCGGCTAGCGGCGCTTCCGGCGGCGTCGCCGGGGCGGGTGCGGCCGGTGGGTCCGGTGCGGGTGCCCGTCCCCGTCGTCGTGCTCCTCGCGGTGGGCGGCGCGGGTCTCCATGCCGGTGCGCACGGTCCGGCTCAGGGCGCCGGCCGCCGCCGCCAGGAAGACGAAGTTGTAGGCGATCTGCAGGAGCACCACCAGCCGCGGTCCCTGCCCGGCCGGGGTGATGTCGCCGTAGCCGATGGTCGCCATCGTGACGACGGTGAAGTACAGCGCGTCCAGCCGGGTCTTCAGCCCGTCGAACTCGCCCGGACGGTCGGCCAGGACGTAGTAGGTGGCGGCGAAGACGGTCAGCGAGAGGCAGATCAGAAAGGCCAGCCAGGCCCCGGGATGACGCCCCGTGCCGCGGATGCTGTCCACGATCCGGGCCACCAGCAGCCCGGTCAGCACCGTCAGCACCGCCCCGAAGAGCAGCCAGCTCAGCAGCGGCCGGTCGTTGCCGAGGGCCCGCAGCGGCACGGTGAAGTAGCCGGCCATCAGCAGGGCGAAGGAGCCGAGCAGCAGGCCCCAGGCCCGCGGGTCGGGGCCCTCCCCGGACCGGGCCCTCGGCGGGGGCTGCTGGTTCGCGAACATCCCGGCCAGCCTGCCCCGGCCCGTCCGCGGCCCGCCCGCCGGGCTGCTCCGTCCGGGGAGCGGAGCGGCCCCGGACACGACGGAGCCCCCGCCGCGGGGCGGGGGCTCCGGCCTGGTGCTTGCCGCCGTGGCTCAGGCGGTGGTGGTGGACCGCGGCTGCTCGGTGGCCTTGGTCACGACGGTCGGGTTGACGGCCGGCTGGGTCGGAGCGGCGGCCGGAGCGGTGGCCGGGGCCGGGGCCGGAGCGGCGGTGCTCTGCGCGGTGCCCTGGGCGGCGGCGTCGCCGGGAGTGTCGTCCTCGCGCATCGCCTTCGTCTCCGCCTTGAGGATCCGCATCGACTTGCCGAGGCCGCGGGCCATCTCCGGCAGCTTCTTCGACCCGAACAGCAGGATCACGACAGCCAGCACCACGAGCACGTGCCAGGGCTCAAGACCGTTACGCAGCATCCCTGGCCACCGGTCCCTTCTTGTCTAGAGTCACACGTCACAGTTGGGCAAAGCGCCCGTCCTGGCCAGTATGCCTGCCCGCGGCGGCGAACGTATACACCGGCCGGGAAACGCTGGTCAAAAACCAGATGTTGCACGGGCCGACGGCGCGCGGTGCGGCGGGGGTCCGCCGGGGCGGCGGCATCCGCCGAGGTCAGGACGCCCGAGCCCGGCCGCGGCCGGGCGGCGGGCACTGGACCAGGCACGGACGGCGGGGCTCCGGACGGCTCCCGGACCGTGCTGCGGAGCCCCGCCGGAGCGGGGTTTTGGCCGGTTCCCGCCCATGTGGCCGAGGTCGGTCCCGGCGGGCGAACAGCTGGCCGCGGCGGGTCTCCGCCCCGGGGTGGTCCCGCCGGGCGCCCGCCACCACGGCGGGCGAGAGGTCCACCCCGACCACCCGGCCCCCTGCCCGGTCAGCGACCCCGCGACGTGGCCCGGTCCGCACTCCGGGTCCGCACCCCGGGTCCGCCACCACGCCCCCGGCGGCGTCCTCGGCGACCGCCCCGAGCGGCGCCCGTCCATCGGCTCGCCCCCGATACGCTCCCGGTACTCCTCTGCGGCCCTGTCGTGACTCGCCCGCACCCGCCCGTGGTTCACCTCGTCAGCCAGACCCCGAGCCCTGACGCGCCCGCCACCCCGGCCGCACCCGGGCCGCACCCCGGCCGCACCCCGCCACCCCGCCACCGCGGCGCCGCTGCGTCGCTGCGGCCGAGGGTGGACGTCCGATCGTCCGGGGGCCTGAACCGCAGGTAACCGCCCCGAGGTGCACCGCGGTTGTCGGGGGAGGGAAGGCTCGGCGACCCCCGCCCGGGTGGGCGGGGGCCGCCATGACGCGCTCGCGGGGGACCGGCGGGGCGGTCAGGCGGAGGTGGGGGCCGGCTCGGGGGCGGCAGCGGCGGGGGCCGCGGCCGGGAGGTGGCGCATGAGGCGGTGGGCGAGGAGGGCGGCGCCGACCATGAGGACGAGGCCGGCCACGGCGGCGACGTGCAGGCCGTCGGTGAAGGCGGTGCGGGCGGTGGCGAGGAGATCGGTGCCGAGCCGGCCGGGCAGCTGGGCGGCGACGGTGACCGCGCCGCCGAGGGTGTCCTGCGCGGTGCGGGCGGCCTCGCCGTCCAGGCCCGCCGGGAGGGCGCGGTCCAGCCGGGAGCGGTAGACCGCGGCGCCGGCCGCGCCGAGCAGGGCGATCCCGAGGGAGCTGCCCAGCTCGACGGCGGTCTCGGAGGTGGCCGAGGCGGCGCCGGCCCGCTCGACGGGGGCGGCGGAGACGACCATCTCGGCGGTCAGGGTCATGGTTCCGACGGTGCCGGCGGCGAGCACGCCCGCCGCGGTGAGGACGAGCGCGAGCGGGGAGTCCGGGCCGACCCGGGTCATCGTCGCGAAGCCGGCCGCGCCGATCAGGAAGCCGCCGGCCATCATCACCGCCGGGCGGACCTTCCCGGCGAGCGCCGAGCTCACGCCGACCGCGGCGCCGACGCCCACGCTGGGGACGAGCGACCAGAGCGAGGCGGTGAGCGGGCTCATGCCCTTGACCAGCTGCAGGTACTGCGAGGTGAAGAGGGTGAAGCCCATCATCGCGAACATCGCCATGGTGTTCACGCCGATCGCCCCGCTGAAGGCGCGGATCCGGAACAGTCCGAGGTCGAGCAGCGGGTCGGCGGCGGTGCGCTGTCGCCGGTGGAACGCGGCGCCGAGGAGCAGGCCCGCCGGGACGGCGAGCGCGGCGAGCGGGTCCCAGCCGTCCACCGCGAGCGTCTTGACGCCGTAGACCAGCGGCAGGACGGCCGCCAGCGAGAGCACGGCGCCGGGCAGGTCGAAGGAGCCGCGCCGCGGGGAGCGGTACTCGGGGAGCAGTACCGGGGCGGTGAACAGGACCAGGGCCATCACCGGGAGGGCGAGCAGGAACACCGAGCCCCACCAGAAGTGGTCGAGCAGCAGGCCGCCGGCGACCGGGCCGAGGGTGGCGCCGGCGGTCAGGATGCCGCCCCAGGCGCCGAGCGCGATCTGACGCTGCCCGGGGTCGTGGAACATCGTGCGGATCAGCGCGAGGGTCGAGGGCATCACGGTGGCCCCGGCCACGCCCAGCAGGGCGCGGGCGGCGATCAGCTGACCGGCACCGTCCGCGTAGGCGGCGAGCAGCGAGGCCCCGGCGAACCCGGCGGCGCCGGCCATCAGCAGCCGGCGGCGGCCGATCCGGTCGCCCAGGGCGCCCATGGTGATGAGCAGCCCGGCGAGCAGGAACGAGTACATGTCCATGATCCACAGCTGTTCGGTGCCGCTGGGCGCCAGCGTGGTGGAGATGTAGGGGACGGCGAAGAAGAGCACGCCCATGTCCATGGTCAGGACGAGGGTCGGCAGCAGGAGGACGGCGAGGCCGATCCATTCGCGACGGCCTGCGCGGCCGGTGGTGGCGGTCATGGAAATGACAGTACGGACGTGTCAGACGTCTGTCTAGTACAAGCGTATCAATCGATCGTGCGAGACGCACGTGCGAGACGAGCGTGCAAGACAAACGTCCTGATCGGACGTAGCATGCGGGCATGGGAAATCGCGAGGACCTCATGGCCGGCGCCAAGCACTGTCTGATCGAGAAGGGCTACGGCCGCACCACCGCCCGGGACGTCGCCGCCGCCGCCGGCGTGAGCCTGGCGGCCATCGGCTACCACTTCGGTTCCAAGGAGGCGCTGCTCAACGCGGCGCTGATCGAGGCGACGGGGGAGTGGGGGGCGCTGCTCGCGGCCGTGGTGGCGCGGGCCGACGAGGCCTCCGACGACCCCGGGGAGCGGTTCGTCGCGGTCTGGGACGGCGTGCGGGAGAGCATCGCGGGGAACCGGGGGCTCTGGGCCGCGCAGTTCGAGGCGATGGTGCAGGTGGAGCGCACACCGGAGCTGCGGGAGAGCCTCGCGGGGATCCAGAAGGAGGGGAGGCTCGGTCTGTCGGCGCTGTTCCAGGGCCTGCCCGAGGTCCCGGACACCGAGGAGGAGCTGGCCCGCGGCAGCTTCTACCAGGCGCTGCTGGTGGGCCTGGCCGGGCAGTGGCTGGCCGCGCCCGCGCTGGCACCCAGCGGGCGGGACCTCCTGCGCGGGCTGGAGCTGGTCGGCGGCTCGGTGCTGAAGCCGGGCGGCTCCGCGCCGGGCGGACCGGAGTGGCACGGACCCACCGGCTGACCGGCCCCGGGCGGCCCCTCAGGCGGTGACCGCCGTCAGCAGCACCACCGAGTCGACGTGGGCCAGCAGACCGTGGCGCTCCTGCGGG
This sequence comes from Kitasatospora sp. NPDC056327, assembly GCF_042261735.1. Taxonomy (NCBI): domain Bacteria; kingdom Bacillati; phylum Actinomycetota; class Actinomycetes; order Kitasatosporales; family Streptomycetaceae; genus Kitasatospora; species Kitasatospora sp. NPDC056327. The sequence continues at coordinate 25,352 of NZ_JBHJRC010000103.1, forward strand.
ACGGTCTGCAACTGCCCCGCCGACAGCTCCTCGCGGCGCCCCGCGATGGTGAGCGAGACGCGCCCGCGCAGCACCTGGAGGCTGGCGGCGGCCGGGGCGTTGTGCTCGTCCAGGGCGGTGCCCGCGGTCAGCGCGATCACCGTCTGCCGCAGGACCCCGTCGTGCAGCACCAGGTGGGCGCTGCGCCCGTGCGGGCTCTCGGCCGCCCGGGCCGCGTGCTCCGTGACGAGCTGTTCGAGATCCACCATCGCGCGTCCTCCTGCCGTCCTGCCGCCGCTGCGGCGCCCTGCCGCGCGGGCGCTCCTGCGGCCCAGCGTCCCGGACGGGGCCCCCGCCCGCACGCCGAACCGCGTCGCGCCGCGCAGCCCCGCGGCGCACCGTGCCGATCCGTGCCGTGCCGCATCGCGCGCGGGTGCGCTCGGCGTGCGGCGGCGCCCGACTGCCTCCATCGTGGAGGCATGGCGACCAACGAGCGTTTTCTCAGCGGGTTCCAGGTCAACCGCTCGCTGCTGGCCGGCGGCGCGGTGCTCACGGGCATCGGCGCGCTGTTCGGGACGGCGGGCGCGGTGATGGTGTGCGCGGCGCTGGCCACGGCCGGCCGCAACTGGGTGCGGGGCCTGGACACCCCGCCGGCCACCCTGGCCCAGCGGGCCCTGCACGAGGCCAAGGTGGCGTCCTCGGCCGGCTGGGACGCCTGGCGCACCGAGCACCACTCGCCCAACTGATCCGGCGCCCCCGGCGGTCGGGCCACCCGGTGGAGCCGGG
>NZ_JBHJRC010000104.1:0-26030 GCF_042261735.1 Kitasatospora sp. NPDC056327
GATACGGGCCGGGGGCTGCGGGGCTCTTCGGGGTGCTGACCCTGCCGGGGGCGCTGCTCTCGGCGGCCGCCGGGTCGCTGGCCGACCGGTACGGGGCCTCGGCGGTGAGCGCCGGAGGGCTGGTCTGTGCGGGGCTCGGCCTCTCGGTGGCCGGGCACCCGGGAAGCGGTGGTCGAGAAGTACCGCGCCCATCTGCTGAGCCGTCCCGACCCCCGCCCACAACCTGTGGGCGGGGGCTCGGGCGTTGCCGCGCCGGTGCCTCAGTGGGTCTCGGTCACCTTGGCGAGCGCGCGGGGGGCGTCCGGGTCCTGGCCGCGGGCGATGGTGACCTCGTAGGCCAGCAGCTGCAGCGGCAGGATCTCCAGGATCGGCTGGACCTCCTCGGGCACGCCGGCCGGCAGCGCGAAGCCCGCCGAGGCGGCCTCGACCTGCGCCTGCTGGCCGACCACGACCAGGTCGGCGCCACGGCCCCGCAGACGGTCCAGGACGGGCTGCAGGGCCTCGCCGCCCTTGCCGTCCGGAACGATCGCGATGACCGGGGAGACGTTGTCGACCATGGCCAGCGGGCCGTGCAGCAGGTCGGCGCCGGAGAAGGGGGAGGCCGGGATGTAGGTGGTCTCCATCAGCTTCAGCGCCGCCTCGCGGGCGGTCGGGTAGCCGTAGCCGCGCGAGGTGATGACCAGGCGCTGGGCGAAGCGGTAGCGCTCGGCCAGGGCCTTGACCTCGTCCTGGCGGGCCAGGATGCCGGTGGCCAGCTCCGGCAGGTCCTTGGCGGCCGCGCCGTCGCCGCCGCGCAGGCCCTCGATCAGCAGGTAGAGGGCGAGCAGCTCGGCGGTGTAGGTCTTGGTGGCCGGAAGGGCCTTCTCCGGGCCCGCCAGCACGTCGATGTGGAACTCGGAGACCTCGGCCAGCGGCGAACCGGCGTTGTTGGTGACCGCCAGGGTGATCGCGCCGGCCTCGCGGGCCGCCTTGGTGGAGGCCACGAGGTCCGGCGAGCCGCCGGACTGGCTGACGGTGATCACCAGGACGTCGGTGAGGTCCGGCTTGGCACCGTAGGCGGTGGTGGTGGACATGGAGGTCAGGCCGGCCGGCTTGCCCAGCAGGATCTCGATGAGGTACTTGGCGTACAGCGCCGCGTTGTCCGAGGTGCCGCGCGCCGTCAGGAGGACGAACCGGGGCTTGCGAGCGGCGATCTGGGACGCGACCTCGAAGATCTTGGGGGCGCCCTCGTCGAGGATGCGCTGCAGGACGGCCGGCTGCTCGGCCATCTCCGCCGCCATGATCCGGCCAGGGACGGTCTGCGTGTCGGACATCTTGGGTGTGCCTCCGATGAGATGGTTCCACCCCGCACGGACGGGAGTGCCCGGCGGGGACCTCTACGGCGGCGAGTCCGCACACTCGCTGCGGTGAATGCTGCGGCAATCCTACGGGGGCCGTCCGCCGGGAGCACATCCGGCGAGGCGGCCGCGGCAGGTCCCGCGGGTGACGGCGTGCGCGGAGCCCCTCCCGGTGGTGCGGGGAGGGGCTCCGGCGTCGCTGGGAGCGGCGGCTCAGCCGGCCTTGTTGATCAGCTGGTCGATGGCGGCGTCCGCCTCCTTGGCCGCCTGGTCCACCGGCTTGCCCTTGAGGATCGCGGTCAGCATGTCGGGCAGGATCTTCTGCTTCTCCACCGCGCCCCAGCCGGGGGCCAGCGGGGTGAACCAGGCGTCCGGCACCGCGTTGGCCGCGGCGGCGGTGGCCGGCTTGTTCTTCAGCGGGTTCAGCTGGGTGAGGTTGTTCGGCAGGATGTCCTTGTCGGCCAGCGCCTGCTCGGACTTGGCGCTGGTGAACATCCGGACCCAGTCGGTGGCCAGGGGCGCCGTGGGCGACTTGGCGGTGACCGCGAGGGCCGAGCCGCCGATGAAGGTCGGCAGCGGCTTGCCGTTGGGGCCGGGCATGGTGGCCACCTTGACCGAGTCCTTCAGGGCCGGGTCGCCGGTGACCGGCGCGCCGACGCTGGCCGCCTCGAAGCCGTTCCCGTAGAAGGACGCCGCGTGACCGCGGGCCATCGCCTCGTACTGGTTCTGCTCGTTGACCGCCTGGTCGCCCTTGTTGTACTTGCGCACCAGCTCGACGAAGTGGTTGATGCCCTGCTGGGACTTGGGGTCGCTCAGGGTGCCGTGCCAGTTGCCGCCGCTGTCGAAGCGGGCGATGGCGCCGCCGTACGCGGAGACGTAGCTCATCGCGGCGTACCAGTACGGGCCGGGCAGGTAGAGCGGGGAGAAGGTCCGGTCGGCCTTGTTCTTGTCGGCGATCCTGTCGAGCGCCGCACGCAGCTCGTCCTCGGTCTTCGGGAACTCGCCGCTTCCGGTGGCCTGCTGGAAGGCGGCCGAGTTGTAGATCGCGACCCGGGCGCCCGCGTAGTAGGGCACGCACCAGAGCTTGTCCTGGTAGGTGCAGGTGTTGGCGAGCGCCTTGATCCAGGTGTCCGAGTTGTCGAAGGTGGTGCGCTCCACCGGAGCCAGCGCGCCGGAGAGCACGTACTTCATGGTCTCGGTGTTGCCGAGCTCGACCACGTCCGGGGCGGTGCCGTCGGCGATCGCCTTGTCCAGCTTGGCCACCTTGTCGGCCCAGCCCTGGTAGGCCAGCTTCAGGGTGACCTTGGGGTACTTGGCGGCGAACTCGTCGTTGACCCGCTGGACGAGGTCCGGCCAGCTCTTCTGGGCGTCGTCCATCAGCCAGACCGTGACGGTACCGGTCGCGGCCTGCGGGTCCGCCGAGGCGGTCTTGGCGTCACTGGACGCCTTGCCGCCCGAGGAACACGCCGTCAGACCGGCGGCCAGCGCCATGATGCCGACCGTCGCCATGAACCGACGCTTTCTCACGCCATCCTCCGAGGGTGTTTTAGAGCTTTTGCCCGCCGGCAGAGCGCCGGTGCCCGACGGGACGGTGTCCGGGGAAGGGCGGCGAAGAGCCTGTGGGTGGGCCAATACCACATCCGGCGAAATTGAAATTCGAACCGGATGGACTGGAGCCTGGCCTAGACCACAGTTGGTGTCAACGCCAAATGGCCAGGCAGCCAAGGCCGTTGCAGACCTGTTGTACCGCGTGGCGATCAGTCGTCCGACGATCACCCTAAGTAGAACTTAAGGCTGCCTTAAGGGGGATTTGAGGGAACACCGTCAGATTCTGAAGGACGCAGGTCAAACGGCGCGCTACGGGCCGGGAACGGCGACGGGCCCGCCATGCGGCATGCGCATGACGGGCCCGTTGGGCAGGTGCCTCCCGGCACCCCGGAGGACTGTCCGGCGAGGACTCAGCCGATCGCCCCCGGCTGCCCGGTGAGCACCTCGACGGCGGCCAGGCCGCAGACCCGGGCGGCGCCGTGGGTGGCGATGTGGAGCGCGCCGACCGGCTCGGACTGCGGCAGGCCCATCTCGACCACCGCGGCGTCCGGCCGGGCCGCCACCAGGCGGGCCAGCGCGGCCGACATCCACTCGTGCCGGTGCGCGTCCCGCACGACCAGCACCAGGCGGCGGCCCTCGGCGCCGGCGAGCACCTCGTCCACCACCGCGTCCAGCGAACCGGCCGCCTCGGCGCCGATCTCCAGGGTCCGGGTGCCGGGGAAGCGGTCGGCCAGCATGCCGCCCACGCCCCACGGGGTGACGTCGCCGACGGCGACGTTCGGCTCGGCGGAGAACGAGGCCACGAACGGACGCTCGGTCACCGGCAGGACCTCCCGGCCCGGCGCGCGGACCACCCGCAGGGCCCGGCGGGCCGCCCGCAGGCCGACCGCGAGGTCCGCCTCCGGCCGCTCGCCCTGGGCCGCGATCCGGCCCCAGCTGCCCAGCGCGCGCACCCGGGCGGCCGCGTCGGCGAGCCGCTCCTCCGGGAGCTTGCCGGACTGCACGCCCGCCACGATGGCGTCGCGCAGCATCAGCACGGTGGCCTCGTCGGCCAGACCGCCGCCCACGCAGATCGCGTCGGCGCCGGCCGCCAGGGCCAGCACGCTGCCCTCGCCCATGCCGAAGGTGTCGGCGATGGCGCCCATCTCGATCGCGTCGCTGACGATCAGGCCCTGGTAGCCCAGGCCGCCGTCGGCCGGGGCCGCCCGCAGCAGGTCGCGCAGCACGCTGGGGCTGAGCGTGGCGGGCAGCTTCGGGTCGAGCGCCGGGATCATGATGTGGGCCGTCATCACGGCCTTGGTCCCGGCGGCGATCGCGGCCTGGAACGGGATCAGGTCGCGGGCGCGCAGCACGTCCAGGTCGACGTCGATCACGGGCAGGCCGTGGTGCGAGTCGACGGCGGTGTCGCCGTGGCCGGGGAAGTGCTTGGAGCAGGCCGCGACACCGGCCGACTGCAGGCCCTCCACCCAGGCGGCGGTGTGCCGGGCGCACAGCTCCGGGTCGGCGCCGAAGGAACGGACGCCGATGACCGGGTTGCGCGGGTTGGAGTTGACGTCGGCGGTGGGCGCCCAGTTGTAGTTGACGCCGGCCGCGGCCAGCGCCCGGCCCAGCTCACGGGCGACGTCCCGGGTCAGCGCCGGGTCGTCGATCGCGCCGAGGGCGAGGTTGCCCGGCCAGGACGAGCCGGAGCCCGCCTCCAGCCGGGTGACGTCGCCGGACTCCTCGTCGATGGCGATCAGCAGGTCGGGGTTCTCGGCCCGCAGCGCGGCGGTGAGCGCGGCGAGCTGGCCGAGGTCGGCCACGTTGCGGTCGAACAGGGCGACCGAGCCCAGGCCGGCCGCCAGGTGGCGGCGCAGCCACTCCGGCGGCTCGGTGCCGACGAAGCCGGGCTGGAGGACGGTCAGTGCGTCGCGGTGCAGCTGGTCGGAGGCCGGGAGGGTGGGTACGAGGATGCTCACGGGGGATCAGCCCTTCACGGCGCCGTCGGTGAGGCCACCGACCGCCTTGCGCTGCAGGAAGACGAACAGGATCAGCACCGGCAGGGCGAACAGCGTCGATGCCGCCATGGTGGCGCCCCAGTCGTTGCCGAAGGCGGTCTGGAAGGAGGACAGCCACAGCGGCAGGGTCTGACCGTCGGTCTTGTTGATGATCAGGACGAGCGGGAACTCGTTCCAGGCCGTGATGAAGCCGAACAGCGAGGTGGACATCAGACCCGGCGCCAGCAGCGGGAAGATCACCTTCACGAAGGCCTGGGTGCGGGTGCAGCCGTCCACCATGGCCGACTCCTCCAGCTCCTTCGGCACCGCGGCGATGAAGCCGCGCAGCGTCCAGATCGTGAAGGGCAGCACCATCATCATGTAGAAGGCGGTGAGCGGCACGAGGCTGTTCAGCATCTGGTTGTCGCGGGAGATCAGGTAGACCGCGATGGTCATGACCTCCCAGGGCGCCATCTGGGCGGCCATGATGACCAGGACGAAGGCCTTGCGGCCGCGGAAGCGCATCCGGGCGACGGCGAAGGACGCCAGGGTGGCGATCACCAGCGAGATGACCACGGCGAGCACCGTGACGATGAAGCTGTTGGCGGTGTAGGTCCAGAACTTCGGGACGTTGACCGCGGTCTTGAAGTGCTCGAAGGTGGCGTCCAGCGGGATGAACACCGGCGTCTTGCTGACGATGTCCTTCGTCGGCTTGAAAGCCGTGCTGATCATCCAGTAGACGGGGAAGGCGAAGAAGACGAAGAGGACGACCGCGATGACGTTCGGCCAGGTGCGTCCGATGAGCGAGCGCCTCACAGCTCGTCCTCCTGCTTCAGAATGATCCGGAAGTAGTACGCCATCAGCGCGCCCAGGATCAGGATGGTGAGCACCGCGATCGCGGCACCGGTGCCGTAGTGCTGGCGGCCGGAGCCCTCTAGGAAGGCGTGGATCGGCAGGGTGCGGGTGAGCCCGTCGGGACCGCCGGCCTTGATCGCGTAGATCTGGGTGAAGGCCTTGAAGATCCAGATGACCTCAAGGAAGGTCGTGGCCAGGAAGAAGGGCTTCAGGTTGGGGAACATCACCGAAGTGAAGATCTTGACCGACCCCGCGCCGTCCATCCGGGCGGCCTCGTAGAGCTCCTTGGGGATGGTGGTCAGCGCCGCGTACATGTTGAACGCCACGAACGGGATCGAGCCCCAGACCAGCAGCAGGAGGATCACGAAGAAGGTCGAGTACTGGGTGCCGGTCCAGTTGTAGGCCGCCATCGAGTGCCAGCCGAGGGTGTCCAGCAGCCAGTTCACGACACCGAAGTTGGTCTCGAACAGCCAGGTGTAGACGGTGGTCGAGGCGACCACCGGCATCGCCCAGGCGAGCAGCAGGCCGATGGACAGCAGCAGCCGCATCTTCTTGCCGAGCCGGTTGAGCAGCAGACCGACCAGCGCTCCGCCGACCATGATCAGGAAGACGTTGAGCACGGTGAAGGCCACGGAGCGGCCGGTGACCGACCAGAACTCCGGGTCGGACAGCTGCTCGGTGTAGTTCTCGAAGCCGTTCCACTCGGTCAGGTGCTGGACGAGCTGGCGCGCGTTCAGGTTCTGGAACGAGACCAGGACGGTCTTCAGCAGGGGCCAGCCCAGCAGGGCCAGGGTGGCCAGGGTGGCCGGCGCGAGCAGCAGGTACGGCGCGATCCGGGCGCCGAAGCTTCGCCCGTCCGCCGGTCTGGCGCTCTTCTTCGCGGTGCCGGCGCCGCCACCGCGTGCGGCGCCCGTCTCAATAGTGGCCACAGCAGCCTTCCCTGAATCCGGGGACTGTGTCTGCACCCGCTCCGAATGCACAGCCATCGTTCTCTCTTCCTAACAACCCGACCACGACGGACAGGCGCCGCCCACCGGCCCCCCGCCGGGGGCCGGTGAGCGACGCCGCTCGACTTCCTACTGCTTGGCGTTGAGACGCTTGGCGATCTCGTCGTCGGCCTTCTTGGCCGCGGCGTTGTAGTCGCCGGTCAGCGCGGCGGTCAGGAACTCCTTGATCGGGTTCGGGTCGTTCTCGACGCTCGCCCAGTTCGGGGTGGTGGGGGTGATGCCACCCGCACCGGCGGCCAGCTTCGCGGCGGAGGCGAAGTCGCCGACGACCTTGTCGTTGAGCGACGCCTTGTTCGGGATGAGACCCGAGGCGGCGACCGCGCCCTCGTTCTTGTCGTTCAGGGCGATCTTCAGGAAGTCCTTGGCCATGTCGGTGTTCTTGCTGGCCGAGGCGATGGCCAGGTTCGAGCCGCCGAGGAACACGCCGGAGGGCTTGTCGGCGGTCTTGCCCGGGAGCGGGAAGAAGCCGATCTTGTCCTTGGCCATGGCCTTCTCGTCCGGGAGCTCCCAGCCGAGACCGATGATCGAGCCGATGTCACCCTTGCCGAAGATGTCCTTCTGCTGGGGCTTGGCCTCGTCCTTGTCCTTGCCACCCAGGGTCGAGTAGCTCTGGAGCTTCTTGTAGATGTCGAACGCCTTCTGGGCCTCGGGGCTGGACAGCCCGCCGGTCCACTTGTCGCCGTCCTTCTTCGCGAGCTTGCCGCCCTCGCTGGTGAGGAGACCGAAGTAGACGTACCACTCCTGGCCCGGCATGTAGATCGGGTCGGCGACGCCCGCGGTGGCCTTGAGCTTGTCCAGCGCGACGTAGAAGTCGTCCAGGGTCTTCGGGGTGTCGGTCAGACCGGCCTTGGCCCAGAGGTCCTTGTTGTAGGAGACCACGCGGTTGGTGACGAACCACGGGGCGGCGTACTGCTTGCCCTCAAGGATGGCGGACTCGTTCTGGTTGGCGGCCCAGTCGGCACCGCCGATGTTCGCCTTGTCCTTGGTGATGTCCAGCAGACCGCCGGTGGCGGCGTAGCCGGCGGTCTGGGTGTTGCCGACCTCCAGGACGTCGACGGAACCCTCGGACAGCGCGGCGGTGACCTTGGGGCCGATGCCGGTCCACTCCTGGATCTGGTACTCGACCTTGGAGCCCGGGTAGGTGGTCTCGAACTCGGTCTTGACGGCCTCGTCCCAGCCCTTGGGGGCCGAGCCGGTCATCAGCCACACCTTGAGCGTCTTGCCGTTGTAGTCCTTCTTGCCCGCGGCCGTCGAGTCGCCCGACGCGCTGCTGGTGCTCTCGGTCTTCTTGGCGTCCGAGCCACAAGCCGCGAGACCAACAACCATGGCCGCGACGCCGACCGCCGCGATGAGCTGACGCTTCACGCCATCCTCCTGAGGGATGCCTGTACCCCCGTCGGGTGGCAGCGGCGGCATACCCACACAAGGTGGGAGGAATGGTGCCGCGGGCTCCAGCGAACGGGTGGGGGGGATTCATAGTGACCGGCCTAGTGGTGTAGACCAGATGCCTGGAGCTTGGCCTAGACCAATGGGCCTGTCAACGGCTGTTCGACCGATCCGGACCACCCGTTATCAAGCCGACACCGCACATCGTTCATCGCGTGATGAGGTATTCGTTCCGTAGCCATACATGCAACGATGTGAGCTGTTAATGAGGCGGCGGGGTTCCCCGGGGGCCCTGCGAGAAGCGGGAGACAGGTCCGATGAGCAGCGACGGGGGCAGCACGGCCCAGGTCAACGACCCCCAGGTGAAGAACATTCTCCCCCAGGCCGGCGCGGACCCGACAGCCCGGGTCCCGAAGTACTACGGCCTCAAGCGTCACCTGCTGCAGCTCACCGAGACCCAGCCCGCCGGCACGCCGGTTCCGCCCGAACGGGCACTGGCCGCCCAGTTCGACACCTCCCGCACCACCGTCCGCCAGGCCCTGCAGGAACTGGTCGTCGAGGGCCGGCTGGAGCGCATCCAGGGCAAGGGCACCTTCGTCGCCAAGCCCAAGGTGGCCCAGGCCCTCCAGCTCACCTCCTACACGGAGGACATGCGCGCCCAGGGCCTGGAGCCCACCTCCCGGCTGATCGAGATCGGCTACATCTCGGCCGACGAGCGGATCGCCCCGCTGCTGGACATCAAGCCCGGCGGCCGGGTGCTGCGGATCGAGCGGCTCCGGCTGGCCAACGCCGACCCGATGGCCATCGAGGTGGCCCACCTCTCCGCCAAGCGCTTCCCCGCCCTGCGCCGCAACCTCGCCAAGCACAACTCGCTCTACACCGCGCTGCGCGAGGTGTACGGGGTGACCGTGGCCGAGGCCGAGGAGACCATCGAGACCACCCTGGCCGATCCGCGCGAGGCCGGGCTGCTCGGCTCCGACCTCGGCCTGCCGATGCTGCAGCTCGCCCGGCACTCCTTCGACGACGAGGGCAACCCGGTCGAGTGGGTCCGCTCGATCTACCGCGGCGACCGCTACAAGTTCATCACCCGCCTCCAGCGGCCGGGCCGGCCCGAGCGGGCGTAGCACCGCCCCCGCCCCTCCCCCGTCCGCCCCCCGCTCCCGTGCTTCCGGACCCCGGCGCGCACCCCGCGTGCGCCGGGGTCCGTCGTGTCCGCCCCCGGCGCGCGGAGCACCCCGGCGGCGCGCGCCGCGTCCGGATGGCGGGAAGTTGTCCCGCATCCGGTGACACGCATCACGGGATGCTCTAGATTCCGCATCCGTACTGATGCCGATCACCGGTGGTGCTGCTCGGCGGACTCACGGGGGTGCGCCGTTCCCCGGGGGTTGCGGCGCCGGCGAGGTGAACCCTCCGAAGCGGAGCCGAATCATGTCGTCAGATCTCGACAGCGACCGACCTGTCATGCCCGAGCCAGAAGGGCCCCCCGGCCCCGGCCTCCCGGCGGTCACCCCGGAGCGGGTGCTGGCCGCACTCGCCCTGCTGGTGCCGATCGTCGCGATGCTCTGGGTGGCCTCGTACGACAAGACCGACCCCGAGGTGGGCGGCGTCCCCTTCTTCTACTGGTACCAGCTGCTCTGGGTGCCGGTCTCGGCCGTCTTCACGGTGGCCGCCTACCTGCTGATCAACCGCGACGAGAAGGCCCGCCGGGCCGCCCGGGCGCCGAAGGCGGGTGACCTCCGGTGAACGGGGTCAACGTGCCCGCGCTGACGGTGTTCGTCCTCTTCTTCCTGCTGGTCACCGTGATGGGCTTCCTCGCCTCCCGGTGGCGGCGGGCCGACAACGCGCTGCACCTGGACGAGTGGGGGCTCGGCGGGCGCAGCTTCGGAACCTGGATCACCTGGTTCCTGCTCGGCGGCGACCTCTACACCGCCTACACCTTCGTCGCCGTCCCCGCGGCGGTCTACGCGACCGGCGCCGCGGGCTTCTTCGCCGTCCCCTACACGATCATCGCCTACCCGCTGGTCTTCCTCTTCCTCCCCCGGCTCTGGTCGGTCTCCCGGGTGCACGGCTACGTCACCCCGGCCGACTTCGTCCGCGGACGGTACGGCTCCCGGCCGCTGTCCCTGATGATCGCGCTGACCGGCATCCTCGCCACCATGCCGTACATCGCCCTCCAGCTGGTCGGCATCCAGGCGGTGCTGGACGTGCTGGGCGTCGGCGGCGGCGAGAACGCCAACTGGTTCGTCAAGGACCTGCCGCTGTTCATCGCCTTCGGCGTGCTCGCCGCGTACACCTACTCCTCGGGCCTGCGCGCGCCGGCGCTGATCGCCTTCGTCAAGGACACCCTGATCTACGTGGTGATCATCGTCGCGGTGATCTACATCCCGATCCGGCTCGGCGGCTACGGCCACATCTTCGACGCGGTCGGCGAGCGGTTCTCCGCGCCGAAGTCCGCCGGCTCGCTCACCGTGCCCGAGAACAAGCAGTGGACGTACGCCACGCTGGCGATCGGCTCGGCGATGGCGCTGTTCATGTACCCGCACTCGGTGACCGGCGTGCTGGCCGGGAAGTCCCGCAACACCGTGCGCCGGAACATGGCGATCATGCCCGCCTACTCGCTGATGCTGGGGCTGCTCGCCCTGCTCGGCTTCATGGCGATCGCGGCCGGGGTCGGCAAGGGCGACAAGAACTTCAACACCCAGCTCTCGGTGCCGCAGCTGTTCGAGAACATGTTCCCGGACTGGTTCACCGGCGTCGCCTTCGCCGCGATCGGGATCGGCGCGCTCGTCCCGGCGGCGATCATGTCCATCGCCGCGGCGAACCTGTTCACCCGCAACGTCTACAAGGAGTTCCTGCGGCCCGCCGCCACCCCCGCCGACGAGACCCGGGTCGCCAAGCTGGTCTCGCTGCTGGTCAAGGTCGGCGCGCTGGTCTTCGTGCTCGGCATGGACAAGCAGGCGGCGATCAACCTCCAGCTGCTCGGCGGCCTGTGGATCCTGCAGACCTTCGTGTCGATCGTCGGCGGCCTGTTCACCCGCTGGTTCCACCACTGGGCGCTGCTGGCGGGCTGGGCGGCCGGCATGGTCTACGGCACCTGGGAGGCCTACGGGATCGCCAGCCCCAAGACCAAGCACTTCGGCGGGAACGCCGCCGAGATCCCCGGCATCGGCGAGATCGGCTACATCGGCCTCACCGCCTTCGTCCTCAACCTGCTGGTCTCGGTGGCGCTCACCCTGGTGCTGCGCGCCGTCAAGGCGCCCGACGGGCCCGACGAGACCCGGCCGGGCGACTACGGCGCCGAGGGCGGCGAGGAGGCGCCGGAGAACGCGCCGGAGCCCGTGGCGGCGCACTGATACGCCCTGCGCGCCCTGTGGTCGCGCCGTCTCCTCCATCAACACTGGAGGGGACGGCGCGATCATATGTATGAACAGCCGCATGCATGGGGCACCACACGCAGGGCACCAACCAGACCGGACCGGCAACCGGCCGGCAACTGATCGACCCACGGGGAGCGGCGGCAATGGCAGACCTCGGCACCACCCTCAACGGACAGCACCACCACACCGACGGACGGCACCGGCCGGCCGCACCGCACCGGGCCGGCGGCGGCGCCGCGGCCACCGGCCTGCCCACCGTCCCGTCCGTCCTGATCGCCACCCGCCACGGGGAGTCCACCGCCAACATCGAGTTCCAGCTCGCCGAGGCGGCCGGGGCGCTCAGCGTGCCGATCAGCTGCCGGGACGCGGACATCCCGCTCTCCCTGCACGGCCAGCAGCAGGCCCACGGACTCGGCCGCTGGTGGGCCGGCCTGCCCAGCGCCGACCGCCCGCGCAGCGTCTGGTGCTCGCCGTACGTCCGCACCGCCGAGACCGCCCGGATCGCGCTCGCCCAGGCGGCCGGCCTCGGCGCCGTCCCGGTCTCGCTCTCCGTCCGCTACGACGAGCGGCTGCGCGACCGCGAGCTCGGCGTCCTGGAGATGCTGCCCAAGGCCGCCATCGAGACCAGGCAGCCGGAGGAGGCGGCCCGGCGGCGGAAGATGGGCGAGCTGTACTACCGCCCGCCCGGCGGGGAGTCCTGGGCCGACGTCGCGCTCCGGGTGCGCAGCGTGCTGCGCGACATCTGCGCCGAGGAGGCCGGGCGGCCGGTCCTGCTGGTCGCCCACGACTGCACCGTGCTCATGCTCCGCTACGTGCTGGACCGGCTCACCGAGGACCAGCTGACCGCGCTGGAGCCGGTGCGCAACTGCTCCGCCAGCGTCTGGCGGGCCGAGGGCGGCCGGCTGCGCCCGGACCGCTGGAACCAGACCGGACACCTGGAGGAGGCGGGCTGAGCCCTCCGCCGGAGGACCTGGGGCGTCTCTTGTGGATCACTGCCGGGCCCGCGACGCCGGGGCACGCACCTCGCCGCGTTGTCGTCGGTCGCCGATGCTCCGCAGTGGCTCCCTCCTCCGCCCTGCGATGCACGCACCCCAACGCCGCGGCCTGTCCGACAAGATCCACAAGAGACGCCCTAGACCCGGGTGGTGACCGCGGCGGCGGGTTCGGCGAAGCAGCGGCGGTAGGCCAGCGGTGTGGTGCCCAGCCGGCGGCCGAAGTGGTGCCGCAGGGTGGCCGCGTTGCCGAAGCCGCAGCGGGCGGCGATGGTGTCCACCGGCTCGGTGGTGGACTCCAGCAGCCGCTGGGCGAGCAGCAGCCGCTGCCCGGTCAGCCAGCGGTGCGGGGTGGTGCCGGTCTCCTCGTGGAAGCGCCGGGCGAAGGTGCGCGGTGACATGTGGACCCGGGCGGCCAGTTGCTCGACGGTCGACTCCTCGTCCAGGTGGTGGCGCATCCAGTCGAGCAGCGGGGCCAGCGAGTCCCCGTCGGTCTCCGGCACCGGGCGGCAGACGAACTGCGCCTGCCCGCCCTCGCGGTGCGGCGCCACCACCATCCGGCGGGCGATCCCCCGGGCGACCTCGGCCCCCTGGAGCCTGCGCACCAGGTGCAGGCAGGCGTCGATGCCGGCCGCCGTGCCGGCGGAGGTGATCACCGGGTCGTCGTCCACGTACAGGACGTCCGGCTCGACGGTGGTCAGCGGGTGGCGGGCGGCCAGTTCGGCGGTGTACCGCCAGTGGGTGGTGGAGCGGCGGCCGTCGAGCAGGCCGGCCGCGCCGAGCACGAAGGCGCCGCTGCAGATGGACAGCACCCGGGCACCGCGCTCGACGGCCGCCCGCAGCTCCTCCAGCAGCGGCTGCGGGTAGTCGCCGCGCAGGGAGCTGGCGGTCACCACCACCAGGTCGGCGGTCGCGAGGCGCTCGGGCCCGTGCGGGACGTCGATCACGAACCCGGCGTGGGTGCGGTGCGGGCCGGAACGGGCGCCCGCGATGGCGAAGTCGTACGCGGGCAGCCCGTCCTCGCTGCGGTCCAGGCCGAACACCTCACAGGCCACCCCGAGCTCGAAGGGGTGGATGTCCTCCATGACGACGGCGACCACGTTCTTCGGCATGCCGCCAGGGTAGCGCGGGCAATGGCAGTTTTTCGATGTGATCGGGCATTCCTGCCACTCGTCCGGGCCCGGCGGCGCCGGGAGAGTGGACCCATGAATTCCGACACCCTCGCCGGCGCACTCGCCCTGCTCGGAGTGGTCGGCGGGTTCGGCCTGCTCGGCGGCCTGATCGGACGCGAGGTGGCGCAGCACCGGGCCACCGGCCGCGACAACTGGCACCGCCCGGGCGGCTATCCCGTCGACCCCGCCCTGCCCGACCGGCTCTACGGCACCATGCCCGCCGCCTCGCTCCGCCCGTCCGCCGACCCCGCCACCGCCACCGCTGTCACCGCTGCCGCCCCCGGCGAACCGGAGGCCCTCACCCCGCTCACCGTCGTCCCCGGGGACTCCGGCACACTGGCCGGATGGACATCGTCATCCGCCCGGCCCGCGCCGAGGAGTTCGAGGAAGCCGGCCGCATAACCGTCGAGGCCTTCGTCGACGACGGCTTCACCTCCCCCGGCAGCGACTACGTCCACCGGCTGCGCGACGCGGCCACCCGGGCCCGCGAGGCCGAGCTGCTCGTGGCGGTGGACGCCGCCGCGGGCACCGTCCTCGGCTGTGTGACCTTCGCGGTCGGCGGCACCGCGTGGGCGGACATCGCCACCCCCGAGGAGGGCGAGATCCGGATGCTCGCCACCGCCGCGGCCGCCCGCGGACGCGGCGTCGGCGAGGCCCTGGTCCGCGCCGCACTCGCCCGCAGCCGTGAACTCGGCCTGGCCGGCATGGCGTTCTCCACCCAGCCGGGGATGACCACCGCCCACCGGATCTACGAGCGGGTCGGCTTCCGACGGGCCCCGGAGCGCGACTGGTCGCCCCTGCCGGGGCTCGACCTGATGGTCTACGGCATCGCGTTCTGAGCCGCCGCCCGCCCGGTCAGCCCCCGGACCCGGGCTTGCGCTCCAGCAGCACCACCCGCAGATGGGGCACGGTCTCGGTGCGGACCTGGCGGAAGCCGTTCAGCTCCTTCGCCACCCTGTCCGGGACCGCGCCGAACGGCCGGCGGTCGGCGCCGGCCAGCAGCAGCCAGACCCGCCGCGTCCCGGCCAGGCAGCGGGCCGGCTCCTCGCACTCCAGCGCGCCGAAGCTGCCCGCCCGCTCCGGGGACACCCGCAGCAGGCTGTCCCCGGGGGCCGGGCGGCCGCGCAGCTCGTAGGCCAGCGCCCGGCGCAGCGAGCTGCCCGGCTCGTAGACCACGCCGTCCCCCGGACGCAGGCCCTCGGCGATCAGCCGGGCGGCGGCCCGGGCGTCCGCCTCCCCCGCCAGGTCGTGCCGGACGGCCGCCTGGGCGGGCCAGGCGAGGGCGGCGGCCAGCGCGACGGCCACCACCAGCGGGGCCGGGCCGACCAGTCGGCGCGGCGGTGTCCCGGAGGCGGCGAAGCGGGCGACCAGACCGGGCAGCCGGCCGACCGCCTCGGCTCCCAGCAGGGCCCAGGCGGGCACCGTGAAGAGCAGGTAGCGGGCGAGGAACAGGTGCAGCCAGTGCGCGGTGACCAGGGTCACCAGCACGGGGGCCAGCGCCCAGCAGATCAGCAGGCCGCCGGCCCGCTGCCGCAGCACCAGCAGGCTCACCGCCCCCAGCACGCCCAGGACCAGCAGGGTCCAGCCGAGCGCGGCGGAGCCGGTGAGGTCCGCGACGAGCGCGCCGAGGTCGTCCCAGTCGCGGGCGTTCCAGG
This sequence comes from Kitasatospora sp. NPDC056327, assembly GCF_042261735.1. Lineage (NCBI taxonomy): Bacteria > Bacillati > Actinomycetota > Actinomycetes > Kitasatosporales > Streptomycetaceae > Kitasatospora > Kitasatospora sp. NPDC056327. The sequence continues at coordinate 15,306 of NZ_JBHJRC010000104.1, forward strand.
CGATCTGCGCACTCTGCCCGGCGCCGAGCAGCAGCAGCGGGCTCAGCAGCAGCACCGCCCCCGCCGCGGCCAGGGCCCACCGGCCGGGCAGCACCCAGCGGGTCCCGTCGTCCTGCGGCGCGGTCTGCGCCCGGCGGAACTCCCGGACGACCAGCAGCAGGTGGCCGGGCAGCACCATCAGCGTCACCACGTGGGTCAGCCCCATGGCGGCCACGGTGAGCCCGTACCCGGCCCAGGGGATCAGGACGGCGCGCGGCGCCGGCGGGGCCGCCGCCGGGGCCGGACGGTCCTGGACGAGCCGGGTCAGCCACAGGGTGCTGCCGACCGCCGCCAGCACGGCGAAGGCGTACGGCCGGGCGTCCTGGCCGTACCAGGTGATCGCGGGGCAGACGGCGAACAGCAGGCCGCCGAGCAGCCCGGACCGCGGCGACAGCAGCCGGCGGCCGAGCAGGGCCACCCCGCCGGCCGCGGCGGACATGGCGAAGGCCGACGGCAGCCGCAGCGCGGCCTCGGAGTCGCCGGCCACCGCGGTCCAGAGGTGCAGCAGCACGTAGTAGGGGGCCAGCACCAGGTCCATGTTCGCGGTGAGCGCGCCGAGGTCGGACCAGGAGAGCGAGGCCGCCCACCAGGAGGCGTGCTCGTCCCGCCAGAGCTGGCGGTCCCCGATGCCGTAGAGGCAGAGCAGCAGGGTGAGCAGTGCGGGCGGCAGGGCGACGGCGAGCGCGGCGCGCCACGGCGGGGTCCGCTCGTCGGCCTCCGGCGGGGCGGTCGCCGGGCCGCCGGGGGGCACGGCGGCGGGCGCGGGCACGGCGGGCACCGGCACCGGCACCGGCGGAGCGGGCGGCGCGGCCGGCGCGGGCGGGAACACGGGCCTGGGCGGGTGGCTGGGCTCCGGCGGCACGTCCGCGGACGCGCCCGTCGCCCTGGTCTGGATCGTCATCGCTACTGTCTGACCCAGATCCGGTAGTACCCGGTTCCACCGACGTGTGTGAAGGGAATGCGTCCGAGCAGCCGGTAGTGCGGGCTCAGGGCGATCGCCTCCGCCACCACCCGGTCCGTCTCCGGGGTCGCGACGCCGTCGAGCACCACCAGGTCGAACCAGCCGTCCGCGATGGCGGCGCGGTAGCCGTCGTCACCGGTCCGCAGGGTGCCCGCCCCGTCGACGTAGCCGATGCCGTAGGTGGACGTCCACTGGCTCTGCAGGGTCAGGTCCCGGGTGTAGTAGACCGGGACGTTGTCGGCCGAGGCCAGGTAGCGGCCGGTGGCGGTGACGTGCCCGCGCACCACCTCGGTCATCCGGGAGGAGTCGGGCCAGGTGTCGAACCGCCAGGTCGACTGGCTCAGGCCGAGGGCCAGCGTCACCACCCAGAGCAGGATCCCCAGTTGCGGGTGCCGGAAGTGCGGGCCGACCAGCCGGGCCAGGCCGATGCCGGCCATCGGCGCGGCGAAGAGCAGGCCGAAGCCGAGGTGCTTGTACAGCGCGACCGAGGTGTCGAGGTGCATCTGGTAGGCGGGGGCGAGCAGCGCGGTGCCGGTCAGCAGCAGGCCGAGCAGCATCCGCCTGCGCCGGCCGGGCCCGGTCATCGTGCGCACCAGCGGCGACTCGTTCATCCGCCCGCGCAGCGCGTACGCGACCGCGCCACCGACCGCGGTGAGGAACATCAGACCGCCGAACTCCACGCACTGCCGGGCGAGTTCGGTCCACGGCTCGGTGCCGTGCGCACGCTGGGTGGTGGTCGCCCGGACGCCCGAGAGGAAGTCGGTGAAGGTCGTCCCCAGCCAGAGCAGGGCGCCCGCGCCGCCCCCGAGCAGCACCCCGCGCAGCAGCGGCTGGCGGTTGCGGTTGCGCCGCCCGGTGAGCACCGCCAGCAGCACCAGGCTGGGCAGGTAGAGCGCCGAGGCGTACTTCAGGCCCACCGCCAGCACCGCGACCGGAGCGGCGGCCAGCACGACGGCCGCGGGTGCCCGGTCGGTGCGCACCACGATCCAGATCGCCAGGGCCAGCAGCAGCACCGCCGGGGCGTCGTAGGTGGCGAAGAAGCCGAGCACCACGGTCGACTGGGTCACCGCGAACATCGCCGCGGCGCCGAGCGCGACCCGCTCGTTGAACAGGCGCCGGCTGAAGCCGTAGAGCAGCGAGGTCGCGCCCAGCATGCAGAGCAGGCTGAACAGCCGGACGCCGAGCATGCCGAAGTGGTTCTCCAGCACCGCGGCGGCGATCGGGTACAGGGTCGGCGCGCCGGAGAAGTAGGTGTTGTAGTCCTTGGGCACCGGGGTGTCGTACAGCCAGTGCGAGAGCTGCGCGTGCCCGGCGTACATGTAGAGCGCCTCGTCCTGGAAGGCGGTGTTCGACAGCCGGACGGACATCGCGGTCTGGATCAGCAGGATGCCCAGCAGCAGCGCGCGGCTGATCCAGGAGCGGCGGCGGCCGGAGTCGAGGGTCCAGCTGGCCTCGGGGACGGGCGGCAGGGTGTAGCCGGGGGCCTCGGCGGGGCCGTCGCCGACGGCCCCGTCACCGGCCTCGCCACCGGGCGCACCGGAGGCGCCGGGGCCGCCGGCCTCCACCGCCCCGGACGCCCGCCCGGACGCGGGCCCGCCGCCGGACGGCCCGGCGCCGTCCGCACCGCCGTCCGGTCCCGGTCCGGTGAACCGCTCGCCGCCACCGGCCCGTTCCTCCTGGTGCCGGGGCGGCGGCGACGGGTGGAGGCCGACGGACCCGGCGCCCTCCGGCGGGCCGGACACGGCCTCCGGGCGCGGGCCGGGGATCCGGCGACGGCCGGGCTGTGCGGGGGAGGACGTCATCAGGGGCTCTTCACATCGAAGCTGTAACGGCCGTCGGAGACCGCCTGCTTGAAGGCGTTCTGGGACTGCGGGTCGCCCTCGATCCGCCAGTCGACCTCCTTGTTGAGGTTGAACCAGATGAAGCCCAGGCAGTCCGGACGCTTGACCACGTTCGCGGCGAGGTTGTAGATGTCGGACACCTTGCGGGTGCCCGGTTCGGAGCCCGTCTCGGCGATGATCCACGGCTTGTCGGTGAAGGTGCGGATCTGCGTGAGGGTGGGCGTGTAGAGGGTGTCGAAGGTGCCGGCCTCAAGGTGGGTGTAGTAGGCGACGATGCCGACCCAGTCGACGTAGGTGTCACCGGGGTAGTACGGCTTGAGGGCGACCGTCGGCACCGGGTTGATGCTGTTCGGGCTCCAGACCCAGATCACCTGGCCGACGCCGAGCTGGGTGAACACGTCGTGCAGGTGCCGGTAGGCGGCGACGAAGTCGGCCGCCGTGGTGCTCTTGGTGCCCCAGTCGTACCAGGTCCCGTTGAACTCGTGGGCGAAGCTGATCGCCACCGGCACGTTGGTGTTGCGGACCGCCGCCGCGTAGCGCTTGACGTAGTCGTCGTGCTTGCCGGCCGCGATGTCCGCCAGCGGTGTCCGGTACGGCTCCCAGGCGATGAACGGCAGCGCGCCGGCCTGCCAGGAGTTGGTCACGCCCTTGACGTCGTACTCGTCCCCCCAGCCCGAGTAGTACTCGACGATGTTCGGCCGCTTGCCGATCCGGCCGGCGAACTCGTCGACGCCGGCCATCGACTGCGGGGCGCCGTCGACGGCCACGCCCAGGTACTTCTTCGCGGGCTTGAGCAGCGGCCGGACGTCGTACGGCAGCGGGGCCGCGGGGGTGGTCGGGGCCTTCACCGGGGCGGCCGGGGCGGTGGTGCCCCCGGTGACGCCGGCGGAGGCCGTGACGGCCGGGGCCGCGGCGGCCGGACCGAGCGGCTTCTCGCCGAGCAGGTCGCAGGCGGCCAGCGGGAGCACCAGCAGGGCCGCCGCGAGCGCGCGCAGCAGAACGGCGCGCGCCCGGCGGCCGGGGCCGGCGGCGCGGGTGGGGAGGGTCATGCCACGGCGTCCTGGGATCGGGGCTGGATGAGGATGCGGCCGACGGTGACCGCGTAGAACAGGCCCGAGGAGAGCACCAGGGCGAAGTCCAGCGGGTTCAGGGTGAACATCCGGTAGGCCGCCGCGACCACCCAGACCAGCGCGGAACCCCCGCCCCAGACGATCACCCCGGCCCAGAAGCGGCGCTGCCGGGCCCTGGCCTTACCGGAGCCGGTCGGCTGCCAGCCGCGCTGACGGCCCCGCAGGAGGTCCCAGACCGCGAAGAAGTGCGCCCAGCCGTACATCATCCGCCCGGCCCAGGCCTCCAGCCGGTACGGCGCCCGGTGCCAGAGCGGGAAGATCAGGGTGGCGTACACCAGGCTGGGCAGGACCAGGACCAGGTGCCGGATCTGCAGCAGGTCCGGCCGCCAGAGCAGCAGCATGATCGGCAGCACTGGCAGCGCGAAGGTCAGCAGCGCGGTGTGGATGTAGTAGAGGAACCCGGAGACGTAACAGAGCCGGGTGGTGAAGTCGAGCTCGGTGCGCCAGAACTTGCGGCTGGTCATCAGCGACATCGAGCCCATGCACCAGCGGTACTGCTGGTTCTGGAAGGCCGCCGCGTTGTCCGGGCAGACGCCGGTGGACAGCGCCACGGGTATGTACTGCAGGTCCCAGCCGAGGGCCCGCAGGTCGAAGCCGGTGTGCACGTCCTCGGAGTGGGCGATCAGCGTGGTGCCGCCGTTCTCCACCAGCGCGGCCCGCCGGTAGACCGCGCAGCTGCCGACGCAGATCGCGCCGTCGTTGCGCTGCCGGGCCACCTGCACCGAGCGGTAGAAGAGCTCCTGTACGGCGCCGGCGCCGCGCTCGATCCAGTTCTGCGAGTCCAGCACCCGGAAGAACTGCGGCGACTGCACGATGCCCAGCTTCGGGTCCCGCCCCAGGTACGGCAGCACCTCGTGCAGGAGGTCGTGCCGGGGCGCGAAGTCGGCGTCCAGGATGAGGACGAACTCGCCGTCCGAGCGCCCGAACCCGTAGTGCAGGTTGCCGGCCTTCTTGAACCAGCCGCGGTTCTCCCGCACGCCGTAGCGGAAGCCGAAGTCCGCGGCCATCGCCTCGACCTCCGGGCTCGCCGCGTCGTCCAGGACGAACGGCATGACCAGGCCCGGGTAGTGCTCGGCCAGTTTGCGCACGTACGTCCAGGTGTTGTGCAGCACCTCGATCGGTTCGCCGCAGACCGGCAGGAACACGTCCACCGTCGGGTACTCGGCGGGGTTCCACTGCCGGACCAGCCGGCGGTGCGCCTTGAGGTCGAAGTTGGGCGTGAAGCTGTTCACCCGCAGCGACACCACGTAGTAGACGACCGTGAAGAACAGGAACGGCACGCAGAGCCAGAACCACGACCCGAAGGAGTACAGCTCGGCCTGACTGACCACCAGGCAGCCGAAGCTCACCACCGAACAGAGGGTCAGCACCCACTGGTGGCGGACGGTGTAGCCGTACTTCTCCTGCGAAGTGGGGGGCGCCGGCAGCAGCATCGCCGGAACGGGTTCCCCCGGTCCGCGTCTGCGGCCCGCCGCTCTGCGCCTTCTGCCGGTCGCCTGGACGGCAGCGCTCACCGCGCGGTACCTCCTGCTTGCTGATTCCCCGTCAGGGCGGCCATCGGGGCGCACTCTCCCCCCGGAGGCGGTCATCCTATCCGACCGCCTCCACGGCCCCTCCCGGGCCGTTCGGGCGGCACCGCCCCCCCGTGGCGCCCCCGTGAACGCCCGCTCCGGGCGCCCCCGCCGACCGTCCGGCGCGGACCGTCAGCCGGCCCGCCCGCGGCCCAGCAGGACCTCCTTGGTGCGGTCCGCCAGCGCGGCGGCGGCCGCCGCCGCGAGCTGGTCGCTCTGGTCCGCCCCCTGCTTCAGCGAACCGGCCACCGTGAAGTAGCCGAAGCGGCCGATCGCGGCGTGCGTCTCGGCACAGCCCGACTTGTCGGTCACGCAGAACATCGCGACGCCGGTGCCGGACAGACCCTGGATCAGGCCCGCGTGCCGGCCCAGCGCGCGGTCCGCGCCCGCCTTGTTGTCGAAGACCGCGACGCCGACGGTGACGGCGCTCTCGCCGTTGACGTACGTCGCGCGGACCAGCGAACGGCAGGTGTCGTCACCGAGCGCGAGACCGAGCCCGCCGGTGGTCGCCTTGGAGCAGGGCGCGGTCGCCCCGGTCACCTGACGGGTCCACACCCTGCCGTCGACCGTGCGGGTCTGGTCCGGGAACAGCGTCGCGGCGTCGACCGGCAGCTTGTCGGTGGCGGCGTCGGAGATGACCGCCAGCGCCTGCGCGGTGGGCGCGGCCGTCGCCGACGGACTGCCGGTGGCCGAACCGCTCGCGGCCGGCCCGGGGCCGTCACCGCCCTTGTCCCGCCCGTTGAGCCACACCCCGGCCCCGACGACACCGCCGACCAGCACCGCGGCGGCCACCACCACGCCGATCCACAGGCGCTTGCGGCGGCGCGACTCGGAGGCGTGCCGGTCCGCCATCGCGTTCCAGTCCGGCTCGGCGGCCGGCGGCGAGGCCGGCCCGCCGCCCTGCTGGGGCCACGGGGCGAACTGCTGCGGCGGGGGTCCGGGCTGCGGCGGCTGCGGCCCCGGCTGCGGCGGGTACGGCACCGCGCCGGACGGCACGTGCGGCGCCACCGGCGGCGGCCCCTGCGGCGGCACCCCCGGCTGGACGTACGGCGTCGCGGGCGGCCCGAACCCGCCGGACGGCGGCACCGGCCCGGCCGGCTGCGGCAGCACCGGCGGCTGCCCCTGCACAGGCGCCTGCCCCGGTGTGCCGGGCTGCCCGCCCCGCTCCGGGGGCACCGCCCGGCTCGGCCACTCCCCCGGCGCGCCCGTTCCCTCGCTCATGTGCCGAGATCGTAGGGCATGCACCGGACGAGGGGCCGATCCGGTGACCAATCCGTTTCGGAACCGGGCCCCCGCCGGGTGTCCGCGGCCCCGCCCCGGCACCGCCGGTCATCGGAGCAACACGCCACGCTGCACAACATGTGGTGTCGCATCGAGCGAGCACCACTAGATGTATGCTCACTCCTGCTGTCGACGCAGGGGAACCCGGTGCGATTCCGGGACTGCCCCGCAGCGGTGTGCGACCGCCTCCCCGGGAGGCGCCGCGAGTCCGAGTACCTGCCGACGGCGTGCCGGCGCCTCCCCGCAGAGGCCACGCGCACCAGCACCACCTACCGGGCCTCGCGGGCGGGCCGGGGACGACAGACGCGCGGTGCCTCCGGGCCGGCGCGGCGTACTCCCCTGCCCCGAACGGCCCGGCACCCCGATCCACCGCCCGTCGATCGCCGCCAGGAGAGAGCGCCTTGACCACCGCTGCCTCAGCCACCCTGCCCGCCCAGGGTTCCAGCTCCGCCACCGCCGCCCCCACGGTCTCCGACCCCGGCGGTGCCCTCCTGCGCCTCCTCACCGACCGCAGCGCCGACCTCCCCCAGGTCGACCCCGGCCATGTCGCCGCCGCCGCGCTCCGCGGCCGCCACGCCGGCTCGGACTTCGCCGAGCTGCGCGGGCTGGCCGTGGACGCCGCCGCGTCGATGATCGCCGAGGACCCGCAGTACTCGAAGCTCGCGGCCCGGCTGCTCGCGCTGGAGATCGTCGACGAGGCGGCGGGCGAGGGCGTGGTCTCGTTCTCCACCTCGATCGCGGTCGGCCACGCCGAGGGCCTGATCGGCGACACCACCGCCGCCTTCGTCGCCAAGCACACCGCCGCCCTGGACGCCCTGGTCGACCCGGCGGGCGACGACCGCTTCGAGTACTTCGGCCTGCGCACCGTCCAGTCCCGCTACCTGCTGCGCCACCCGATCACCCGCAAGGTCGTCGAGACCCCGCAGCACTTCCTGCTCCGCGTCGCCTGCGGCCTGGCGGTCGGCGACACCGAGCAGTCGGTCGCCGAGGTCGCCGAGCTCTACCGCCTGATGAGCCGGCTGGAGTACCTGACCTCCTCGCCGACCCTCTTCAACTCCGGCACCCGGCACCCCCAGATGTCCAGCTGCTACCTGCTGGACTCCCCGCTCGACAACCTGGACTCGATCTACTCGCGCTACGCGCAGATCGCCCGGCTGTCCAAGCACGCCGGCGGCATCGGCCTGTCCTACTCCCGGATCCGCTCGCGCGGCTCGCTGATCCGCGGCACCAACGGCAAGTCCAACGGCATCGTGCCGTTCCTGCGCACCCTCGACTCCTCGGTCGCCGCCGTCAACCAGGGCGGCCGCCGCAAGGGCGCGGCCTGCGTCTACCTGGAGACCTGGCACGCGGACATCGAGGAGTTCCTGGAGCTGCGCGACAACACCGGCGAGGAGGCGCGCCGCACCCACAACCTCAACCTGGCGCACTGGATCCCGGACGAGTTCATGCGCCGGGTCAACGCCGACGCGGACTGGTCGCTGTTCTCCCCCGCCGACGTCCCCGAGCTGGTCGACCTGTGGGGCGCCGAGTTCGACGAGGCGTACCTGAAGGCCGAGCTGGCCGGCAAGGCCGTGCGCACCATCCCCGCGCAGACCCTCTACGCCCGGATGATGCGCACCCTGGCGCAGACCGGCAACGGCTGGATGACCTTCAAGGACGCCTCCAACCGCGCCGCCAACCAGACCGCGCTGCCCGGCCGCACCGTCCACTCCTCCAACCTCTGCACCGAGATCCTGGAGGTCACCGACGACTCCGAGACCGCGGTCTGCAACCTCGGCTCGGTCAACCTGGGCGCCCACGTCGCCGAGGGCGCGTCGGCCGACGACCTGCTGAACGCCCTGGACTGGGAGCGCCTGGACGCCACCGTCCGCACCGCCGTCACCTTCCTCGACCGCGTGGTGGACATCAACTTCTACCCGACCCCCGAGGCCGGCGCCTCCAACTCGCGCTGGCGCCCGGTGGGCCTGGGCGTGATGGGCCTGCAGGACGTCTTCTTCAAGCTGCGGATCGACTTCGACTCGGCCGAGGCCGCGCGGCTGTCCACGCTCATCGCCGAGCGCATCATGCTCACCGCCTACGAGCGCTCCGCCGACCTGGCCGAGCAGCTGGGCCGCCACGAGGCCTACGGCGAGACCCGCGCCGCCCGCGGCGAGCTGCACATCGACCACTTCGCCACGACTCCGCACTGGGCCGCGCGCTGGGACGCGCTGCGCGCCCGGATCGCCGTCACCGGCCTGCGCAACTCCCTCCTGCTCGCCATCGCGCCGACCGCGACCATCGCGTCCATCGCCGGCGTGTACGAGTGCATCGAGCCGCAGGTCTCCAACCTCTTCAAGCGCGAGACCCTCTCCGGCGAGTTCCTCCAGGTCAACCCGTACCTGGTGCGCGACCTCAAGGAGCTCGGCGTCTGGGACCAGCAGACCCGGGACGCGCTGCGCGACGCCAACGGCTCGGTGCAGGAGCTCGGCTGGCTGCCCGAGGAGGTCCGCTCGCTGTACCGCACCGCCTGGGAGCTGCCGCAGCGCGCGCTGATCGACCTGGCGGCCGCCCGCATGCCGTACATCGACCAGAGCCAGTCGCTGAACCTGTTCATGGCCGCGCCGACCATCGGCAAGCTCAGCTCGATGTACGCCTACGCGTGGAAGGTCGGTCTCAAGACCACCTACTACCTGCGTTCGCGCCCGGCCACCCGGATCGCCCAGGCCGCCTCGGGCACCGCCCGTGCCGCCGCCCCGGTGCCCGTGAACACTCCGACCCTCACCCCGGAGGAGGAGGCCGCGCTGGCCTGCTCCCTGGAGAACCCCGAGTCCTGCGAGGCCTGCCAGTAATGAGTTCCGAAGACCGCGACAAGATGCTGCTCGACCCCGGCTTCGAGCTCACGCTGCGCCCGATGCGCTACCCGTCGTTCTACGACCGGTACCGCGACGCCATCAAGAACACCTGGACGGTGGAGGAGGTGGACCTTCACTCGGACGTCGCCGACCTGGCGAAGCTGAGCGAGGGCGAGCGGCACATGATCGGCCGGCTGGTCGCGTTCTTCGCGACCGGTGACTCGATCGTCTCGAACAACGTCGTGCTGAGCCTCTACAAGCACATCAACTCCCCGGAGGCGCGGCTGTACCTGTCGCGCCAGCTGTTCGAGGAGGCCGTGCACGTCCAGTTCTACCTGACGCTGCTGGACACCTACCTGCCCGACCCGGAGGACCGCAACGCGGCCTTCGCGGCGGTGGAGAACATCCCCTCCATCGCCCAGAAGGCGCAGTTCTGCTTCAAGTACATGAACGCGGTCGACCACATCGACTCGCTGCAGACCAAGGAGGACCGCCGTGCGTTCCTCATCAACCTGATCTGCTTCGCGGCGTGCGTCGAGGGTCTGTTCTTCTACGGCGCGTTCGCCTACGTGTACTGGTTCCGCAGCCGCGGCCTGCTGCACGGCCTGGCGACCGGCACCAACTGGGTATTCCGCGACGAGTCCATGCACATGGACTTCGCGATGTCGGTGGTCGACACCGTCCGCGAGGAGGAGCCCGACCTCTTCGACGACGAGATGGCCAAGCAGGTCACGGAGATGCTGGAGGAGGCCGTCGAGGCCGAGCTCCAGTTCGCCCAGGACCTCTGCGGCGACGGCCTGCCCGGCATGAACACCGCGTCGATGCGCGAGTACCTCCAGGCGGTGGCCGACCAGCGCCTCGCCCGCCTCGGCCTGCCGATCCGCTACGGCTCGACGAACCCGTTCGGCTTCATGGAGCTGCAGAACGTCCAGGAGCTGACCAACTTCTTCGAGCGCCGCGTCTCCGCCTACCAGGTCGCCGTCGAGGGCTCGGTCGCCTTCGACGACGACTTCTAGAGACAGCAGAAGACGAAACAGTGGTGCCCCGCACGGCCGCGGCCGTGCGGGGCAC